>CAJNCM010000006.1:0-148898 GCA_905221285.1 bacterium | reverse complement strand
ATGGGACTTTTTTTCTACAATAAAAACGGCTCCATAATATCTATAGGGGATTTACCCACTACAAATATTATAGAGCCTTCATTTTGATCGCGTATACTTTTTTGTTTCCTGATTTGTTCAATGAATACTGTAGTTTAGGAACATAAATTAAAATTTAACAGATTGTATAATTCTTACAAACTTTTAAGAAAGTAATTGAAGAATTTTTTGCTATGCCTATAATATATGTATTTGTACGATAAAAATTTCTACTCTTTTGATTTTAAATAAGTATTAGTTTTCAATATAGTGTGAATTGGGGTTGATATCTCTTTTGAGGAAACTAACTGAGAGTTTTTCTACTTGTGTTTTATTGTATAGTGTATCTTGCTTGTTTTGAACAGAATTTTTATGACATTTGTCATATTTCCTAGTGACAGAAGCATCTAGCTCAGCCAACTTCAAAAGTCTATAATTGAAGTATGAAATGGAGGAAGAAGAGATGAAAAATAAAATGATTGTCGTAATGAGTTTAGTAGCAGCAGGAGTCATGACTTATCTCATGTTCTCAGGATTGGACGAAGACTTCTATCATTTTCCTTGGGAGCTATTTGCAGGATTTGGAATGATGTCCTGGCTTATCCGAGAAGGTTTGAAATTAGTCTCAGATGTGAAAAAGGAGTTTGAAAAATGAAAAAAGCGTTTCTCTATCTTTTTATTGGACTATCACTAGTGGTATGGTTGGTAGAAATGTTTACAGGTTGGTTTGATCAAGCCTTCCTTCACCAATTCATCCGTGGTGCCTGGGGACTAGGATTTATGATTTTTATCGTCTTTCCGATGGGAAAGGAGTGGCTGAAAGGAGAATATTATCAACATGATTAAGGTTCAAGGCTTACATAAAAATATCAAGGGCAAGGCTATTTTGAAGGATATTTCCTTTGAGGTGGCAGAAGGTGAATGCGTCGCCTTGATTGGGCCCAATGGTGCTGGAAAGACAACGCTATTGGACTGTTTGCTTGGAGATAAACTGGTCACCAGTGGGCAAGTATCTATCCAAGATTTGCCGGTAACGAGCTCTAAGTTAGACTATACAAGATCCTACCTCCCACAAGAGAATGTAATTGTTCAGAAACTAAAGGTAAAAGAGTTGATTGCTTTCTTTCAAAAAATTTATCCAAATCACTTGAGTAACCAGGAAATTGATCAACTATTGCAGTTTGAACAGCAACAGAAAGAGCAATTTGCAGAAAAATTGTCAGGCGGGCAAAAGCGTCTCTTCTCTTTTGTCTTGACCTTGATTGGGCGACCAAAGCTTGTCTTTTTAGATGAACCAACTGCTGCCATGGATACTTCAACTCGTCAACGCTTTTGGGAAATTGTTCAGAAGTTAAAAGCTCAGGGAGTAACCATCCTCTATTCGTCCCATTATATCGAAGAGGTAGAGCATACAGCGGATCGAATCTTGGTCTTGAATAAGGGAGAGTTGATTCGCGATACAACACCTCTAGCCATGCGCAGTGAGGAGATTGAAAAGCACTTTATCCTTCCTCTAGCATATAAGGAAGTTGTCGAACAGTCAAACTTGGTTGAAAACTGGTCACAAAAACAGGATGCTCTACAAGTCGTCACACGCGAAGCAGATGCTTTTTGGGAACTGTTAGTTCAAGCAGGATGTAGCATACAAGAAATTGAAGTTAATAATCGTAGTTTGTTGGATACAATCTTTGAAGAAACGCAGAAGGGAGATGACTAAGATGAAACAATGGATAGCATTAAATAAGATAGAATTTCTATTGACCAAACGGCAATCAGTCTATTATTTATTATCAGTAGGGATGCCGACAGCCTTCTATTTATTCTTTTCAGGCATGTACCAGGACACACCAGGTGGACCGGCTAATTTTATGCGCGACTACCTCATCTCCATGACAGCTTTTTCCATGATGTCGACAGCTATGTTTTCATTCCCAGCTGTTTTACATACCGATAAAATCAACAACTGGCAGAAAACATTACGCCATACCCCTGTAAATATGGTAGAATATTATCTATCAAAGATAACAAGTATGATGGTTGATTATTTGGTCTCAATCCTGGTTGTTTTCTCAGTTGGGCACTTGGTCAGAGGTGTGGATATGCCTTTAGGAAGCTGGATTGGGGCTGCGTTCTTGCTGATAGTAGGAAGTGTAGCTTTTGTAGCGCTTGGCTTGACCTTGACACTCTTGCCTTCTAGTCAGCTGATGTCTGTCGTGGGCAATCTTCTCTATCTAGGCTTGGCTGTTTTAGGTGGACTCTGGATGCCCATCTCTTTATTTCCAGACTGGATGCAAGCAATCGGGAAGTGCCTACCAACTTATCAGTTGATGGAGTTGCTCAAGACCTTCTTAAACGAGGGTAGCATCAATCTATCAGCTACAGTTTATCTACTTGTTTTTTCAGCAGTTTTGTTTGGTTTGACCATTTACCTTCAAGGTCATAAGGAGAATGCTTAATGCTTGAAAGACTGAAAAGCATAGATTATATGTATTGGGCCAGTTTGATTTTTATGGTTTTTCCCATCGTTCCTGTAGTGACTGGGGAGCTTCCTAGCTGGCATTTGTTGATTGATATTCTATTTGTCTTGGCTTACTTAGGCGTTTTAACCACCAAGAGTCAGCGTTTATCCTGGCTCTGTTGGGTTATCATGCTAGCCTATGTAGCTGGCTATACTGCCTTTGTTGGTGTAAATTATATCTGGTTCTTCTTTTTCCTTGCCAATCTCTTAATTTATCATTTCGGCGTACGTAGTTTTAATTCTTTACATGTCCGAACTTTTCTCCTTGCTCAAGTCCTTGTTGTGGGGCAACTTTTGATTTTTCAGGAAGTTGAAGTTGAGTTTCTAGTCTATCTACTTGGAATTCTCACTTTTATCGATTTAATGACTTTTGGCTTGGTTCGGATTCGCATTATCGAGGATTTGAAAGAAGCTCAGACTAAGCAAAATGCCCAGATAAATCTATTGCTTGCTGAAAATGAACGCAGTCGTATCGGTCAGGATTTGCATGATAGTCTGGGACATACCTTTGCTATGCTGAGTGTCAAGACAGATTTAGCCTTGCAGTTATTTCAGATGGAGGCTTATCCACAGGTGGAAAAGGAATTAAAAGAAATTCATCAGATCAGCAAGGATTCCATGAATGAAGTGCGAACCATTGTGGAAAATCTTAAGTCTAGAACTTTGACATCCGAACTACAGACTGTGAAAAAGATGTTAGAAATTGCTGGAATTGAGGTGGAAATAGCTAATCAACTAGATACAGCTAGCTTAACTCAGGAATTGGAGTCAACGGCTTCCATGATTTTGCTTGAATTGGTGACTAATATCATCAAACATGCTAAAGCGTCTAAAGTCTACTTAAAATTCGAACGGACAGAGAAAGAACTCATTCTAACAGTGGGAGATGATGGCTGTGGCTTTGCTTCTATAAAGGGGGATGACCTCCATACAGTTCGAGATCGTGTTCTTCCATTTTCGGGAGAAGTAAAGGTAATTAGTTGGAAAGAACCGACAGAAGTTCAGGTTCGACTACCTTATAAGGAGAGAAAGTAGATGAAAGTATTAGTCGCAGAAGATCAAAGTATGTTGCGAGATGCCATGTGCCAGTTGCTCACACTTCAACCGGATGTAGAGTCTGTCTTTCAAGCCAAGAATGGGCAAGAAGCAATCCAACTCTTAGAAAAGGAGTTTGTAGATATCGCCATCCTTGATGTAGAAATGCCTGTTAAGACAGGTCTTGAAGTCTTGGAGTGGATACGAGCAGAAAAGCTTGAAACAAAGGTGGTTGTGGTGACGACCTTCAAGCGTCCTGGGTATTTTGAACGTGCGGTTAAGGCTGGAGTAGATGCTTATGTATTAAAAGAGCGAAGCATTGCAGACCTCATGCAAACCTTGCACACTGTCCTCGAAGGGCGCAAGGAGTATTCGCCTGAATTGATGGAAGTGGTGATGACGCATCCCAATCCATTAACAGAACAAGAAATCGCAGTTTTAAAGGGAATTGCTCAGGGCTTCTCTAACCAAGAAATTGCAGACAAACTTTATCTATCCAACGGAACAGTCCGAAACTATGTCACCAATATTCTTTCTAAATTACATGCAGGCAATCGAACAGAGGCAGCTAATATTGCGAAAGAATCTGGTTGGTTGTGATGATATAATATTTTTTGAACATTATGTGCTAAAATTGATGGGATTGAATGGAACAATATTAATTTTAGGAGGGTGGGATTCCTCCTTTTTCTTTTTTTAGGGAGCACTACAAAAGAGCTAAAATTAACAATAAAAAAGAAAAATATCTTGACAACCAAGGGAAAATTTTGTTACAATAATAGACGGTACTTTTTACTTTTGGTCTCTCAAGAGTGTACAGGGACGTGCTGACAAATGTTGCAAAAGTACACACAGATGATAGCTGTCACCAAGTGTATCATCACCAAAAATAAAAAAACACAGGAGAATGTAGATGCCTACAATTAACCAATTGGTTCGCAAACCGCGTAAATCAAAAGTAGAAAAATCTAAATCACCAGCTTTGAACGTTGGTTACAACAGTCATAAAAAAGTTCAAACAAACGTTTCTTCACCACAAAAACGTGGTGTTGCAACTCGTGTTGGAACAATGACACCTAAAAAACCTAACTCAGCCCTTCGTAAATTCGCTCGTGTACGTTTGAGCAACCTTATCGAAGTTACTGCCTACATCCCAGGTATCGGACACAACTTGCAAGAGCACAGCGTGGTTCTTCTTCGTGGTGGACGTGTAAAAGACCTTCCAGGGGTACGTTACCATATCGTCCGTGGTGCACTTGATACTGCAGGTGTTAACGATCGTAAACAAGGCCGTTCTAAATACGGTACTAAACGTCCAAAAGCATAAGGAAAGGGGATAAAGAGAAATGAGTCGTAAAAATAGAGCTCCAAAACGTGACGTATTGCCAGATCCGCTTTACAATTCACAACTAGTTACTCGTCTTATCAACCGCGTTATGCTTGATGGTAAACGTGGTACAGCTGCTTCAATCGTTTACGGTGCCTTTGAGCAAATCAAAGAAGCTACTGGAAACGATGCACTTGAAGTATTTGAAACAGCTATGGAAAACATCATGCCTGTACTTGAAGTACGTGCACGTCGTGTTGGTGGTTCTAACTACCAAGTCCCAGTTGAAGTTCGTCCAGAACGTCGTACAACACTTGGACTTCGTTGGTTGGTAACAATCGCTCGTCTTCGTGGTGAACACACAATGCAAGACCGTCTTGCAAAAGAAATCTTGGATGCTGCTAACAACACTGGTGCAGCTGTTAAGAAACGTGAAGACACTCACCGTATGGCTGAAGCTAACCGTGCATTCGCACACTTCCGTTGGTAAAATCATGATGCTAGGAACGGTAAGGATGCAAGGTGAAAATAGGAAACTGACGCAGTATTCGACGAATACAAGGAAGTTTATCTTTTTCACACAGCATCCCGTTCCGGCTCAAATCGGCTAATTAACTTTAGCCCGAGTTCAATTCAACTTGAAAATCTACAAGTTGAAACCAACAATAGCATGAAAACATTGAGAACGGGTAGGTCCTGCCTATCCGTTTTTATTAAAATCGTGTTATAATAGAATAGAAATCAAAAATAAATAGGAGAAACAAACCTCATGGCACGCGAATTTTCACTTGAAAAAACTCGTAATATCGGTATCATGGCTCACGTCGATGCTGGTAAAACAACAACTACTGAGCGTATTCTTTACTACACTGGTAAAATCCACAAAATCGGTGAAACTCACGAAGGTGCGTCACAAATGGACTGGATGGAGCAAGAGCAAGAACGTGGTATCACTATCACATCTGCTGCGACAACAGCTCAATGGAACAACCACCGTGTAAACATCATCGACACACCAGGACACGTGGACTTCACAATCGAAGTACAACGTTCTCTTCGTGTATTGGATGGTGCGGTTACCGTTCTTGACTCACAATCAGGTGTTGAGCCTCAAACTGAAACAGTTTGGCGTCAAGCAACTGAGTATGGAGTTCCACGTATCGTATTTGCCAACAAAATGGACAAAATCGGTGCTGACTTCCTTTACTCTGTAAGCACACTTCATGATCGTCTTCAAGCAAATGCACACCCAATCCAATTGCCAATCGGTTCTGAAGATGACTTCCGTGGTATCATCGACTTGATCAAGATGAAAGCTGAAATCTATACTAACGACCTTGGTACAGATATCCTTGAAGAAGACATCCCAGCTGAATACCTTGACCAAGCTCAAGAATACCGTGAAAAATTGATCGAAGCAGTTGCTGAAACTGACGAAGAATTGATGATGAAATACCTCGAAGGTGAAGAAATCACTAACGAAGAATTGAAAGCTGGTATCCGTAAAGCGACTATCAACGTTGAATTCTTCCCAGTATTGTGTGGTTCTGCCTTCAAGAACAAAGGTGTTCAATTGATGCTTGATGCGGTTATTGACTACCTTCCAAGCCCACTTGACATCCCAGCGATCAAAGGTATCAACCCAGATACAGATGAAGAAGAAACTCGTCCAGCATCTGACGAAGAGCCATTTGCAGCTCTTGCCTTCAAGATCATGACAGACCCATTCGTAGGTCGTTTGACATTCTTCCGTGTTTACTCAGGTGTTCTTCAATCAGGTTCATACGTATTGAACACTTCTAAAGGTAAACGTGAGCGTATCGGACGTATCCTTCAAATGCACGCCAACAGCCGTCAAGAGATCGACACTGTTTACTCAGGTGATATCGCTGCTGCCGTTGGTTTGAAAGATACTACAACTGGTGACTCATTGACAGATGAAAAAGCTAAAATCATTCTTGAGTCAATCAACGTTCCAGAACCAGTTATCCAATTGATGGTTGAGCCAAAATCTAAAGCTGACCAAGACAAGATGGGTATCGCCCTTCAAAAATTGGCTGAAGAAGATCCAACATTCCGCGTTGAAACAAACGTTGAAACTGGAGAAACAGTTATCTCAGGTATGGGTGAGCTTCACCTTGACGTCCTTGTTGACCGTATGCGTCGTGAGTTCAAAGTGGAAGCGAACGTAGGTGCACCTCAAGTATCTTACCGTGAAACATTCCGCGCTTCTACTCAAGCACGTGGATTCTTCAAACGTCAATCTGGTGGTAAAGGTCAATTCGGTGATGTATGGATTGAATTTACTCCAAACGAAGAAGGTAAAGGATTCGAATTCGAAAACGCAATCGTCGGTGGTGTGGTTCCTCGCGAATTTATCCCAGCGGTTGAAAAAGGTTTGGTAGAATCTATGGCTAACGGTGTACTTGCAGGTTACCCAATGGTTGACGTTAAAGCTAAACTTTACGATGGTTCATACCACGATGTCGACTCATCTGAAACTGCCTTCAAGATCGCGGCTTCACTTGCCCTTAAAGAAGCTGCTAAATCAGCACAACCAGCTATCCTTGAACCAATGATGCTTGTAACAATCACTGTTCCAGAAGAAAACCTTGGTGATGTTATGGGTCACGTAACTGCTCGTCGTGGACGTGTAGATGGTATGGAAGCACATGGTAACAGCCAAATCGTTCGTGCTTACGTTCCACTTGCTGAAATGTTCGGTTACGCAACAGTTCTTCGTTCTGCATCTCAAGGACGTGGTACATTCATGATGGTATTTGACCACTACGAAGATGTACCTAAGTCAGTACAAGAAGAAATCATTAAGAAAAACAAAGGTGAAGACTAATCAGTCCTCACTCTAGAAGGAAGTCACTTAGTGGCTTCCTTTTGTCTTTAGAAAACACCTCTAAGTATGGTAAAATAGTAGGAGAATAATGTGAGGAAAATGAATGTCAAATAGTTTTGAAATTTTGATGAATCAACTGGGGATGCCTGCTGAAATGAGACAGGCTCCTGCTTTAGCACAGGCCGATATTGAGCGAGTTGTGGTTCATAAAATTAGTAAGGTATGGGAGTTTCATTTCGTATTTTCTAATATTTTACCGATTGAAATCTTTTTAGAATTAAAGAAAGGTTTGAGGGAAGAATTTTCTAAGACAGGTAATAAAGCAATTTTTGAAATCAAGGCTCTGTCTCAAGAATTTTCAAATCAACTCTTGCAGTCCTACTATAGGGAGGCTTTCTCTGAAGGCCCATGTACTAGTCAAGGTTTTAAATCTCTTTATCAGAATTTGCAAGTTCGTGCGGAGGGAAATCAACTCTTTATTGAGGGTTCTGAGGCGATTGATAAGGAACATTTTAAGAAGAATCATCTTCCTAATTTAGCGAAACAACTTGAAAAGTTTGGTTTTCCAACTTTTAATTGTCAAGTAGAGAAAAATGATGTGCTGACCCAAGAGCAGGAAGAGGCCTTTCATACTGAAAATGAGCAGATTGTTCAAGCTGCTAATGAGGAAGCGCTCCGTGCTATGGAGCAACTGGAACAGATGGCACCTCCTCCAGCGGAAGAGAAACCAGCCTTTGATTTTCAAGCGAAAAAAGCTGTAGCTAAACCAAAGCTGGACAAGGCAGAGATTACTCCTATGATCGAAGTGACGACTGAGGAAAATCGTCTGGTCTTTGAAGGGGTTGTTTTTGATGTGGAGCAAAAAGTGACCAGAACAGGGCGTGTTTTGATCAACTTTAAAATGACGGACTATACTTCCAGTTTTTCTATGCAAAAGTGGGTTAAGAACGAGGAAGAGGCCCAGAAGTTTGATTTAATCAAGAAAAACTCTTGGCTCCGAGTCCGTGGGAATGTGGAGATGAATAACTTCACACGCGATTTGACTATGAATGTGCAGGATGTGCAGGAAGTTGTTCACTATGAGCGGAAGGATTTGATGCCAGAAGGTGAGCGCCGGGTTGAGTTTCATGCTCATACTAACATGTCGACCATGGATGCTCTACCAGAGGTTGAAGAAATCGTTGCGACAGCTGCTAAGTGGGGACACAAGGCTGTTGCCATCACGGACCACGGGAATGTCCAGTCCTTCCCACATGGCTATAAGGCGGCTAAGAAAGCGGGAATCCAGCTGATCTATGGTATGGAAGCCAATATCGTGGAGGACCGTGTCCCTATCGTCTACAACGAAGTGGAGATGGACTTGTCGGAAGCGACCTACGTGGTCTTTGACGTGGAAACGACGGGGCTTTCAGCTATCTATAATGATTTGATTCAGGTTGCGGCCTCAAAGATGTACAAGGGGAATGTTATTGCTGAATTTGATGAATTTATCAATCCTGGACATCCCTTGTCAGCTTTTACTACTGAGTTGACTGGAATTACAGATGACCATGTCAAAAATGCCAAACCACTGGAACAAGTTTTGCAAGAATTCCAAGAATTCTGCAAGGATACGGTCTTAGTTGCCCACAATGCGACCTTTGACGTTGGCTTTATGAATGCCAACTATGAGCGTCATGGTCTTCCTAAAATTAGCCAGCCAGTTATTGATACGCTGGAGTTTGCTAGAAATCTCTATCCTGAGTATAAACGTCATGGTTTGGGACCTTTGACCAAGCGTTTTGGTGTGGCTTTGGAACATCACCACATGGCCAATTACGATGCGGAAGCTACAGGTCGCCTGCTTTTCATCTTTATCAAAGAGGTAGCAGAAAAACATGGTGTGACCGATTTAGCTAGACTCAACATTGATTTGATTAGCCCAGATTCTTATAAAAAAGCTCGGATTAAACATGCGACCATTTATGTCAAGAATCAAGTAGGGCTAAAAAATATCTTTAAGCTGGTTTCATTGTCTAATACCAAGTACTTTGAAGGGGTACCACGAATTCCGAGAACGGTTCTAGATGCCCATCGGGAAGGTTTGATTTTAGGTTCAGCTTGCTCTGAAGGTGAAGTTTTTGACGCAGTCGTTTCCCAAGGTGTGGATGCGGCGGTTGAGGTGGCCAAGTATTATGACTTTATCGAGGTCATGCCACCAGCTATCTATGCCCCCTTGATTGCCAAGGAGCAGGTCAAGGATATGGAAGAACTCCAGACTATTATCAAGAGTTTGATAGAGGTTGGAGACCGTCTTGGCAAGCCAGTTTTGGCTACGGGGAATGTCCACTATATCGAACCAGAAGAAGAGATTTACCGTGAAATTATCGTCCGTAGTTTGGGACAGGGGGCTATGATTAACCGAACTATCGGTCATGGGGAACATGCTCAACCAGCTCCTCTGCCAAAAGCCCATTTTAGAACGACTAATGAGATGTTGGATGAATTTGCCTTCTTGGGAGAGGAACTAGCTCGCAAATTGGTTATTGAAAACACCAATGCCTTGACAGAAATCTTTGAACCCGTTGAGGTTGTTAAGGGTGACTTGTACACGCCTTTCATCGACAAAGCTGAAGAAACGGTCGCTGAGCTGACCTATAAGAAAGCTTTTGAGATTTATGGAAATCCGTTGCCAGATATCGTTGATTTGCGGATTGAAAAAGAATTAACTTCTATTCTGGGGAATGGATTTGCTGTGATTTATCTGGCTTCGCAGATGCTAGTGCAACGTTCCAATGAACGGGGTTACTTGGTTGGTTCCCGTGGATCTGTTGGTTCCAGTTTTGTTGCGACCATGATTGGGATTACGGAGGTTAATCCTCTCTCTCCTCACTATGTCTGTGGTCAGTGTCAATACAGCGAGTTTATCACCGATGGTTCTTATGGTTCAGGATTTGATATGCCCAATAAGGATTGTCCAAACTGTGGTCACAAACTCAGCAAAAATGGGCAGGATATTCCGTTTGAGACCTTCCTTGGTTTTGATGGGGATAAGGTTCCCGATATTGACTTGAACTTTTCGGGAGAGGATCAGCCTAGCGCCCACTTGGATGTGCGTGATATCTTTGGTGAGGAATATGCCTTCCGTGCAGGAACGGTTGGTACGGTGGCTGCCAAGACTGCCTATGGATTTGTAAAGGGCTATGAGCGAGATTATGGCAAGTTTTATCGTGATGCAGAAGTGGAACGTCTCGCTCAAGGTGCTGCTGGTGTCAAACGGACAACAGGCCAACACCCAGGGGGAATCGTTGTTATTCCTAACTACATGGATGTCTACGACTTTACGCCTGTCCAGTATCCAGCAGATGATGTGACGGCTGAATGGCAGACCACTCACTTTAACTTCCATGATATCGACGAGAACGTCCTCAAACTTGATGTATTGGGACATGATGATCCGACCATGATTCGGAAATTGCAGGACTTGTCTGGGATTGATCCTAATGAAATCCCTATGGATGACGAAGGTGTGATGGCCCTCTTTTCTGGGACGGATGTGTTAGGGGTAACACCTGAACAAATTGGAACGCCTACGGGTATGTTGGGGATTCCAGAGTTTGGAACCAACTTTGTCCGTGGAATGGTGGACGAGACGCACCCAACGACTTTTGCGGAGTTGCTGCAGTTGTCTGGATTGTCCCACGGTACTGATGTCTGGTTGGGAAATGCTCAGGATTTAATCAAGCAAGGAATTGCGGACCTGTCGACCGTTATCGGTTGTCGGGACGACATCATGGTTTACCTCATGCATGCGGGTCTGGAACCTAAGATGGCCTTTACCATTATGGAACGGGTACGTAAGGGGTTGTGGCTGAAGATTTCAGAAGATGAGAGAAATGGCTATATCGAAGCCATGAAAGCTAATAAGGTGCCAGAGTGGTATATCGAGTCCTGTGGTAAAATTAAGTACATGTTCCCTAAAGCCCATGCGGCAGCCTACGTTATGATGGCCTTGCGTGTAGCTTACTTCAAGGTTCACCACCCCATTTATTATTACTGTGCTTACTTCTCAATCCGCGCCAAGGCTTTTGATATCAAAACCATGGGGGCGGGATTGGATGCTATCAAGCGCAGAATGGAAGAAATCTCTGAAAAAAGGAAGAACAATGAAGCCTCTAATGTGGAGATTGACCTCTATACAACTCTTGAGATTGTTAATGAAATGTGGGAACGTGGTTTCAAGTTTGGGAAACTCGATCTCTATCGTAGTCAGGCGACAGAGTTCCTTATCGATGGGGATACCCTCATCCCGCCATTTGTTGCTATGGATGGTCTGGGAGAGAACGTTGCCAAGCAATTGGTGCGAGCGCGTGAAGAGGGAGAATTCCTCTCTAAAACAGAACTACGCAAGCGTGGTGGGCTCTCATCAACCTTGGTTGAAAAGATGGATGAAATGGGGATTCTGGGCAATATGCCAGAGGATAACCAGCTCAGTTTGTTTGATGAGTTGTTTTAAGGTCTTGGAGGAAAAAAGATGAAACTAAGAATTTTTGCGGAAGATAAGCCGGCTGAGAAAGTATTTGAATATCAATTAGAAATTGCTGATCAGACAATTCTTCTATCAACAGCACTCTTGTCAGGTGCCATTGCTTTAGCAGGATTATTTTCTGCTTTGAAAGAAAAATAGAAAAGGAAAAATAGAATGGTTTTACCAAATTTTAAAGAAAATCTAGAAAAATATGCGAAATTGTTGGTTTCGAATGGAATTAACGTGCAGCCTGGTCACACTTTGGCTCTCTCAATTGATGTGGAGCAACGCGAGTTGGCTCATTTAATCGTGAAAGAAGCTTATGCCTTGGGTGCGCATGAGGTTATCGTTCAGTGGACAGATGATGTGATTAACCGTGAGAAATTCCTACATGCTCCGATGGAGCGTCTGGACAATGTGCCAGAATACAAGATTGCTGAGATGAACTATCTCTTGGAGAACAAGGCTAGCCGTCTTGGGGTTCGTTCTTCTGACCCAGGTGCCTTGAACGGTGTGGATGCTGACAAGCTTTCAGCTTCTGCTAAAGCGATGGGACTTGCCATGAAGCCAATGCGTATCGCAACACAATCCAATAAGGTTAGCTGGACTGTAGCAGCCGCTGCTGGACTTGAGTGGGCTAAAAAAGTCTTTCCAAATGCTGCGAGCGATGAAGAAGCAGTTGATCTCCTTTGGGACCAAATCTTCAAGACTTGTCGCGTTTATGAAGCAGATCCTGTTAAGGCTTGGGAAGAGCATGTAGCCATCCTCAAGAGTAAGGCTGATATGCTTAATAAAGAACAATTTTCAGCCCTTCACTACACAGCACCAGGGACAGATTTGACACTTGGCTTGCCTAAGAACCACGTTTGGGAATCAGCTGGTGCTATCAATGCGCAGGGAGAAGGATTCTTGCCAAATATGCCGACAGAGGAAGTCTTCACAGCGCCTGACTTCCGTCGTGCAGATGGTTATGTCACTTCTACAAAACCGCTTAGTTATAACGGAAATATCATTGAAGGTATTAAGGTAACCTTTAAGGATGGACAAATTGTGGATATCACTGCTGAGAAGGGTGATCAGGTCATGAAAGACCTTGTCTTTGAAAATATGGGTGCGCGTGCCTTGGGTGAATGTGCATTGGTACCAGATCCAAGCCCAATTTCTCAGTCAGGCATTACCTTCTTTAACACCCTTTTCGATGAAAATGCGTCAAATCACTTGGCTATCGGTGCAGCTTATGCGACTAGCGTAGTTGGTGGAGCGGAGATGAGCGAAGAGGAGCTTGAAGCTGCGGGGCTTAACCGTTCAGATGTTCACGTGGACTTTATGATTGGGTCTAGTCAAATGGATATCGATGGTATCCGTGAGGATGGGACACGTGTACCACTCTTCCGTAACGGAGATTGGGCAAATTAAGGAGATAATATGTTAGGAAGTATGTTCGTTGGTCTCCTAGTGGGATTTTTAGCAGGTACTCTGACCAATCGTGGAGAACACATGGGATGTTTTGGAAAAATGTTTCTCGGATGGATTGGTGCCTTTATAGGCCATTTGCTTTTTGGGACTTGGGGACCGATAATAGCAGGAACTGCCATTATTCCGGCAGTACTAGGTTCCATGATTGTTTTAGCTATTTTTTGGAGACGAGGAAGTTAATTTCCTAAATCTGATACTCAATGAAAATCAAAGAGCAAACTAGGAAACTAGCCGCAGGTTGCTCAAAGCACTTCTTTGAGGTTGCAGATGAAGTTGACGCGGTTTGAAGAGATTTTTGAAGAGTATGAAACGAAAAGGAGGTTAGTCATTGAGACGGCCTCCTTTTGAGTATGATATAATAGTTCTATGAGATTAGATAAATTTTTAGTTGCCTGCGCCGTGGGAAGTCGGACTGAGGTCAAAAACTTGCTCAAGGCTGGGCGCGTGACGGTAAATGGTAAAAAAGAAAAATCAGCTAAATTGCAGATTGATGAAGAAAGAGATGAGATTCGCTTTGATGGGCAAGTGTTGGAGTATGAAGAGTTTGTCTACTACATGATGAACAAGCCCCAAGGAGTTATCTCAGCGACTGAGGATCCTAAGCACAGAACTGTTCTGGACTTGTTGGATGATATTGCTCGGAGTAAGGAAGTTTTCCCAGTAGGGCGCTTGGATATCGATACACATGGTCTTCTACTCTTGACCAATGATGGCCAGCTTGCCCATGCTCTTCTTTCACCCAAGCGTCATGTGGACAAGACTTATCTGGCACAAGTCAAGGGAATTATGACCCAAGAAGATGTGGAGACATTTGCCAAGGGAATTCCTCTTAAAGACTTTACTTGTCAGCCTGCTAAACTGGAGCTTGTGTCCATAGATCCAGAAAAAAATCAAAGCCAAATTCGTGTGACCATTGCAGAAGGGAAGTTTCATCAGGTTAAGCGTATGGTGGGCTACTGTGGCAAGGAAGTAGTAGACTTGCAACGTTTGACTATGGGAACGCTAGTATTGGATGAGAACTTAGAACGAGGGGAATGGCGTCGCTTGACCAAGGAAGAGTTAGAAGCTCTCCTTGCGAATATTGCTTAATTTGATTTATATTCGAAAAGGTGAGGAAGAATATCCTTGCCTTTTATGTTTTTCAGTTGCTTCCTTTGTGAAAAGAGTTATAATAGACTGTAGAATAAAAGGAGGAATCTATGAACGCGATTCAAGAATCATTTACTGATAAATTATTTGCCAACTATGAAGCAAATGTAAAATACCAAGCGATTGAAAATGCTGCTAGTCACAATGGAATTTTTGCAGCTCTAGAACGTCGCCAAAGCCATGTAGATAACACACCTGTTTTCTCATTGGATTTGACCAAGGACAAGGTTACTAACCAGAAAGCATCTGGTCGTTGCTGGATGTTTGCGGCTCTCAACACCTTCCGCCACAAACTCATTTCACAATATAAATTGGAAAATTTTGAGTTGTCACAGGCCCACACCTTCTTCTGGGACAAGTATGAGAAATCCAACTGGTTCTTGGAGCAAGTCATTGCGACTGCAGACCAAGATTTGACGAGCCGTAAGGTTAAATTCCTACTCCAAACTCCACAACAAGATGGCGGTCAATGGGATATGGTTGTTTCTCTCTTTGAGAAATATGGTGTCGTTCCTAAGTCTGTTTATCCAGAGTCTGTTTCATCTAGCAGCAGTCGTGAGCTAAATGCCATTCTCAACAAATTGCTTCGTCAAGATGCTCAAATCTTGCGTGACTTGCTTGCTTCTGGCGCAGACCAAGCGACTGTTCAAGCTAAGAAAGAAGATCTTTTGCAAGAAATTTTTAACTTCCTTGCTATGTCATTGGGTCTTCCACCACGTACATTTGACTTTGCTTATCGCGATAAGGATAACAACTACCAAAGTGAAAAGGGCATTACACCACAAGAGTTTTACAAGAAATATGTTAATCTTCCACTAGAAGACTACGTTTCTGTTATCAATGCTCCAACTGCTGACAAGCCTTACGGCCAATCTTACACGGTTGAGATGTTAGGAAATGTGGTTGGTAGCCGTGCGGTTCGTTACATCAACGTGCCGATGGAGCGCTTGAAAGAGTTGGCAATTGCTCAAATGCAAGCAGGTGAGACTGTTTGGTTTGGTTCTGATGTCGGCCAGCTCAGCAACCGTAAGGCTGGAATCCTTGCGACAGATGTTTATGACTTTGAATCAAGCATGGACATTAAACTCACTCAAGACAAGGCTGGACGTCTGGACTACAGTGAAAGCTTGATGACCCACGCCATGGTCTTGACAGGTGTTGATTTGGACGAAAATGGCAAGTCAACCAAGTGGAAGGTTGAAAACTCATGGGGAGACAAGGTCGGTACAGATGGTTACTTTGTTGCCTCAGACGCTTGGATGGACGAATACACTTATCAAATTGTTGTTCGTAAGGAATTACTAACAGCAGCAGAACAAGCTGCCTATGAAGCAGAACCAATTGTACTCGCACCATGGGATCCAATGGGTGCCTTGGCCGAATAAAAGTATAGAAAAAAGGAATCAGATTTTAGAACCTGATTCCTTTTAAGTTGCTTGATTACATGATGTGAAGAACATGTGCCACAATACCCACTGCGAAGAGTGCAAGGATAATAGTGATTGGAGATACTTTTTTCTTAAGCAAGTACATGCAAAGGAGAGTAAGGAGTAGTCCTGATAGTCCAGGGATCAACATATCCAAGTTTTGTTGGAAAGTAGTAACTTTTTCAGGTGTTTGAGACAATCCTTGTCCTACTTGTGCGAATGCTTCTTGAATACCTTTAGATCCTTCTGGCAATTTATCCCAATGGATATAAGCCTTTTCATCTAGTTGAACTTTGGCAACATCGAAAGCAAATTTAATATTTACCCAACGTTGAACAAGGACAGCAAGAATGAACATACCAAGGATAGAAGCTCCTTTAGTGATGTCTTGAAGGATACCGCCAGACATATCTTTAGTGATTTCTGATCCAGCCTTGTATCCAATCTCTTGTGTATACCACAAGAATGACATACGAATCAAGTTCCAAAGAACGAAGAAGAGGATTGGACCTAAGATATTACCAGTAAGGGCAAGTGAAGCACCGAGTGATCCAAGGATTGGGCGTACTGTAAACCAGAATACTGGGTCACCGATACCAGCAAGAGGTCCCATCATACCGATTTTAACCCCTTGGATAGCAGCGTCATCAATTTCAACACCGTTAGCACGTTCTTCTTCAAGTGCAAGAGTAACCCCCATGATTGGAGCGGCTACGTATGGGTGAGTGTTGAAGAACTCAAGATGGCGTTCAAGAGCAGCGATTTGATCTTCTTTTTTAGTGTAGAGTTTTTTAAGAGCTGGAATTAATGAGTAAGCCCAACCCAAGTTTTGCATACGTTCATAGTTCCAAGAACCTTGTAAGAAAGTTGAACGCCACCAAACTTTTTTACGATCTGATTTAGTTAATTGAAGTTTTTCAGTCATGATGTTTTCAGTCCTTTCTTATCTTAGTAGTCTTCTAGGATATCGCCGATTGGGTCGTTAGAAGTTGCGGCTCCTCCGCCACCGTTTCCACCAGTTTTAGAAAGGTGAAGGTAGATAAGAGCGATAGCAACACCGATAGCACCAAATCCGATTAGAGTAATATCTGACACGGCAGCAAGCACGAAACCGATAGCGAAGAATGGCCATACTTCACGAGTTGCCATCATGTTGATAACCATAGCGTAACCAACGGCAACGACCATACCACCACCGATAGCCATACCATCTTTGAGCCAATCAGGCATAGCATTTAGAATGCTTTGTACTGTTTCAGTTGGTACCATTAGAAGGAGTGCTGCAGGGACTGCAATACGAAGACCTTGAAGAAGAAGTGCGACAAAGTGAGCACGTTCAACTGCTTTGAAGTCACCTTTTTTAGCAGAAGCATCAGCAGTGTGAACCAATCCGACAGAGAGTGTACGGACAATCATAGTCAAGAATAGACCAGCAACTGCAAGAGGGATAGCAACCGCTTGGGCAACACCGATACCTGTCTTAGTAAAGTCGCCACCAAGAACCATGATAATGGCAGCAGCAACAGAAGCAAGAGCAGCGTCAGGAGCTACGGCAGCTCCGATGTTAGCCCAACCAAGGGCGATCATTTGAAGAGAACCACCAAGGATAATCCCTGCTTCAAGGTTACCAGTAACAAGACCGATAAGGGTACAAGCTACGATTGGTTGATGGAATTGGAACTGGTCGAGGATACCTTCAAGACCTGCTAGGAAGGCTACAACGACTACTAAAACCATAGAAATAATAGACATCTTTAAAATCCTTTCATAAAATCGATTATTGCACGTTCGCTTTGTTGATCAAGTCAAACAAATCTTTTTTCGTGTCGTTTGGTACTTTACGTACATCAAATTCAACACCAAGGTCACGCATTTTTTCAAATGTAGCAACGTCTTCTTTATCCATAGACAAAACGTTGTTAACCATTGTTTTACCAGTTGAGTGAGCCATTGATCCAACATTAAGAGTTTTGATTGGCACGCCACCTTCGATAGCACGAAGGGCATCTTGAGGTGTTTCAAACAAGATAAGGGCATGTGTTCCTCCGAAGCGAGGATCTTTTGCAACGTCGATTAGTTTTTGGATAGGAACAACATTTGCTTTCACTTTACCTGGAGCTGCTTGTTTAATCAATTCTTTACGTAATTCGTCTTTAGCTACGTTATCTGAAGCAACGATGATACGATCTGCTTTTGAATCTGGAGTCCAAGCAGTTGCAACTTGACCGTGAAGTAAACGAGTGTCTAGACGGGCAAGGTTGATTTTGAGTTTACCGTCTCCGATGACAGTTCCTTCTGGAATAGCAGCTTGGGCAACTGGAGCAGCTGCAGCGCTTGCTACTTCCTCAACTGGGTTTAGCTCTTCTGGAAGAGCTTTGATGCCATCTTTGGCTTCTTTAATGATATTAGCAGCGACTTTTTCTACACCTGCAGCAGCGTCCATGAGGCGCTCTGTGTAGGCTTGAATTAACATCGGTAAGTTAAGTCCTGTGATGATGGCAAACTTACGCTCAGGATTTTCTCCCATCACGCGGCTAGCTTGGTTAAATGGAGATCCACTCCAAAGGTCAGCCAAAACTAGAACCTCATCTTCTGCGTCAAATGCAGCAACAGCGTTATTAAACTTAGCGTATAAATCATCAGGACCTTCATTTGGCATAAAGGTTACAACTTGAACCTTTTCTTGTTCACCAAAGATCATAGATCCTGACTGATGAATACCCGCAGCAAATTCGCCGTGGCTCGCAATAATGATTCCGATACTCATTATTGTCATTCCTCCTTTTTTGTTTTAGTTTTCGTTTAAGAAAACTTTAAGACTGTTTAAGTATAAACCGTTTTCATCTAAAAATCAACTATTTATCATAAAATAATTAAAAAGATTACATCTGAAAATATTGATATATTGAGTTTTAGAGAAGTTTTTTTGAATCCTTATTTAAAAATTTAATATAAAAAAGTTGGAAGCGCATTCCAACTTTTAAAATAGGTTTCTATTAGATTAGTGGGTGAAGTCGAGTACCATACGTCCTTGGATTTGACCTTTTTCCATTTCGTCGAAAATGGCTACGGCATCTTCTACTGGACGTTTTTGAACAATTGGAACTACCAAACCTTCTGCACCAAATTGGAAGGCTTCTTCCAAGTCTTTACGAGTTCCTACAAGAGAACCGATGACTTGGATTCCATCTAGAACTGTTTTGACGATGCTGAGTTCCATCATTTCAGAAGGAAGACCAACAGCAACCACACGACCACCAGCACGAACTGAGTCAACAGCCTGGTTGAAGGCAACTTTAGATACAGCAGTTACGACAGCTGAATGAGCTCCGCCATCTGTTTTTTCTTTAATAAGTCCTGGTACATCTTCAACTTCTAGACCGTTAATCACAATGTCAGCGCCTACTTCTTTTGCAAGGGCAAGTTTGTCGTTGTTGATATCAACTGCGATGACATGGGCATTGAATACTTTTTTAGCATATTGAACTGCTAGGTTACCAAGTCCACCAGCACCGTAAAGGACAACCCATTGACCTGGTTCAACTTTGGCTTCTTTAATAGCTTTATAGGTTGTTACACCAGCACATGTGATAGAAGAAGCTTGGGCTGGATCAAGTCCATCAGGAACTTTAACAGCATAGTCTGCAGTTACGATACATTGTTCAGCCATACCACCATCTACTGAGTAGCCGGCATTTTTCACTGTACGGCAAAGGGTTTCGCGACCAGTTGTACAGTATTCGCAAGTGCCACATCCTTCAAAGAACCAAGCAACGCTGACGCGGTCACCGACTTTAAGGCTTTTCACATCTGGTGCAATTTCCTTAACGATACCAACACCTTCGTGTCCTAGAACACGTCCTGGTACTTGACCAAAGTCACCGTGGGCAACGTGGAGGTCAGTGTGGCAAACACCACAGTATTCAATTTCTACAAGTGCTTCCCCAGTTTCAAGTGGACGGAGTACTTTTTCTTCAACAGCAACACCAGTGCTTTCTGGATTTACAACAACAGCTTTCATAGCTATCCTCCTTGATATTGACCGAGAACAGGGATAACGGGACTGGATTGATTTTGTGTCAACAGAGTCGAGTATGACGAGCTCTCTTGTATTTATATGTGAATTATATCACAAAAGAAAGCCTTTTCCAAGGTTTTGGAGGCAAAAAGTAGAACAATCGATTAACTGGTTGATGAGACTGTGAAAAGAGCACAAAGACCAGCTTGCAAGCTGGTCAGAATGGACTATAAGAATAAATCTTGCAGGGTTTTGGCAACCCCGTCTTGGTCATTTGTCAAGGAAATTTGCTCATCTGCATAGGGAAGTAGCTCTGGGTTGGCATTTTTCATTGCATAACCTTTCCCAGCAAAAGAGAGCATTTCGGTATCATTGTGTTCATCTCCAAAGGCAATCAAATCTTTTTTATCACGGTTCATTACCTTGAGCAAGTAGTCCAAAGCAAAGGCCTTATTGACACTTTTTGGGGTACACTCAAGAATATTGAGCGGACCACCCCAGGTATTGATAGACAGTTGATGCTGGTAGAAGTCGTTCATTTCTTTTGCCAAGGCATACTTGTCACTAGCTCTGGTCTGCAAGAGAATACAGTTAGGATCCTTGGTTACCAACTCAGGCTGAAATTGATCTTCAGGCTGGAAAGCTTCTACCCCAAATAGTTTGGGATTGGCAATTTCTTCATTGGGATTTGTGATATAGAATTTTTTACGGTATTCTCCAGCGATAAAATCGGCTTGAATGTCCTCTGAACGTTGAACCATATCTAAAAGATATTTTTTGTCTACAGTCAAACACTTTTCAAAATCCCAAACTTGGTCTGGTAAATGAGTGAGGGAGCCGTTGAAGTTAATCATAGGAGTGTCTAAGCCCAGTTCACGGTAAAAATCTTTTGACATACGGTAAGGGCGACCTGTCGTAATAATAACCTGATGGCCTTTTTCAACAACTTTTTTAATGGTTTTTTTGGTAAAGTCAGAAATTTGACTGTCTGAGTTGAGTAGGGTTCCATCCAGGTCAACTGCAATAATTTTTTTCGTCATAGGGACCTTTCTAGTGTCTTTTCAGATAAGATGTCTACTATTATAACAAAAAGCAGGCAGAAAAGCAGATTCGAAACAAAAAATGAAATTGGATCAATTTCTTAAATAAATCAAACAAAGATATTGAAAAAGTGAATGATAAATGATATAATTCTATTATTGTTCGTAAAAATTAAAAGGAGATTAATAATGGACAAATTATTTAAACTAAAAGAGAACGGTACAGACGTTCGTACAGAGGTTCTCGCTGGTTTAACAACTTTCTTTGCAATGAGTTATATTCTCTTTGTAAACCCACAAATTCTTTCGCAAACAGGAATGCCTGCTCAGGGTGTATTCCTCGCAACGATTATCGGTGCAGTTGCGGGTACCCTGATGATGGCCTTCTACGCCAACTTACCTTATGCTCAAGCACCAGGTATGGGTCTTAACGCCTTCTTTACATTTACAGTTGTATTCGGGCTTGGTTATTCATGGCAAGAAGCCTTGGCTATGGTCTTCATCTGTGGAATTATCTCATTGATTATTACCTTGACAAATGTTCGTAAAATGATCATTGAATCGATTCCAAATGCTCTTCGTTCAGCTATTTCAGCTGGTATCGGTGTCTTTCTTGCCTACGTGGGAATTAAGAATGCTGGATTTTTGAAATTTACGATTGATCCAGGCAACTATACTGTTGTAGGAGAAGGGGCTGACAAGGCTCAAGCAACGATTGCAGCAAACTCTTCAGCAGTTCCAGGATTGGTCAGCTTTAATAATCCAGCTGTTTTGGTGGCTCTTGCAGGACTTGCCATTACTATCTTCTTTGTTATCAAAGGGATTAAAGGGGGAATTATTCTCTCTATCTTGACAACAACTGTTCTTGCTATCGCAGTTGGTTTGGTAGATTTGTCTAGTATCGATTTTGCTAATAACCATGTTGGTGCAGCCTTTGAAGATTTGAAGATAGTTTTTGGTGCAGCTCTTGGTTCAGAAGGTTTGGGAGCTTTGATTTCAGATACAGCTCGCTTGCCTGAAACTCTGATGGCCATTCTAGCCTTCTCATTGACAGATATTTTTGACACGATTGGTACCTTGATCGGTACAGGTGAAAAAGTTGGTATCGTAGCGACAAATGGTGAAAACCACCAATCAGCTAAGTTGGACAAGGCTCTCTACTCTGACTTGATTGGTACTTCAATTGGTGCCATCGCTGGTACTTCGAACGTAACGACTTATGTTGAGTCTGCTGCTGGTATCGGTGCAGGTGGACGTACTGGTTTGACAGCCTTGGTCGTGGCAATTTGTTTTGCGATCTCAAGCTTCTTTAGCCCACTGTTAGCTATCGTACCTTCATCTGCTACAGCTCCAATCTTGATTATTGTTGGAATTATGATGCTTGGTAGCTTGAAAAATATCCATTGGGACGATATGGCTGAAGCGGTTCCTGCTTTCTTCACATCTATCTTTATGGGATTCAGCTACTCTATCACTCAAGGGATTGCAGTTGGTTTCTTGACTTACACTTTGACTAAGCTTGTCAAAGGTCAAGCTAAAGATGTTCATGTCATGATTTGGATTTTGGATGCCTTATTTATCCTTAACTACATTAGCATGGCCTTATAATAGGATTACCCAGGGGGATTTTTCCCCTTTTTTAATACCAAGGAGATAGGTGATGAAAGAGAAAAATATGTGGAAAGAATTATTGAATCGTGCAGGTTGGTTGTTAATCTTTTTGCTGGCGACAATTTTATATCAGATTCCTATAGGGATTACTGCTATTTTAACTTTAAATGCAGTACCACTGTTGCAGTCAGGGTTGATAGTTGCTGGTATTTCGATTGTAGTTCTGGCACTATTTATTATTGGAGCTCGTAAAACGCAGTTAGCAAGTTTTAATTTTTCTTTTTTTAGAGCGAAGGATTTGGCACGTTTGGGCTTGAGTTATTTAGTTATTATCGGGTCAAATATACTTGGATCTATCTTGTTACAACTGTCAAATGAGACGACAACAAGTAACCAGTCTCAGATTAACGATATGGTTCAGAATAGTTCTCTGATTTCCAGTTTCTTCTTGTTGGCCTTGCTTGCTCCAATTTGTGAGGAAATCTTGTGCCGTGGGATTGTTCCTAAAAAGATTTTCCGAGGAAAAGAGAACTTGGGATTTGTGATTGGTACGATTGTGTTTGCTTTATTGCATCAACCAAGTAATTTACCTTCTTTATTGATTTATGGAGGTATGTCAATCGTTCTATCTTGGACAGCTTACAAGACCCAACGTTTGGAAATGTCTATCTTGCTTCACATGATTGTGAATGGGGTAGCTTTCTGTTTATTGGCTCTTGTGGTGATCATGAGTCGGACATTAGGGATTTCTGTTTAAGATTTTTGACAATTGCTTGTTTCTATTGGGAAAAAGATGACTGCAATCGTGTCCATCTTTTTCTTTTTATGGTAAAATAGAAAAATAATATGATGAAAAGCCTTGAGGGAGTGACCGATATGTCAAGTAAAGCCAATCATGCAAAGACAGCTATTTGCGGAATTATTAATGTAACCCCAGATTCCTTTTCGGATGGTGGTCAATTTTTTGCTCTTGAGCAGGCGCTCCAGCAGGCTCGTAAATTGATAGCAGAAGGGGCTAGTATGCTAGATATCGGCGGAGAATCGACTCGGCCGGGAAGTAGCTATGTTGAGGTTGAGATAGAAGAGGAAATCCAGCGTGTTGTTCCAGTGATTAAAGCGATTCGCAAGGAAAGTGATGTCCTCATTTCCATTGATACTTGGAAAAGTCAGGTGGCAGAGGTTGCTTTGGCTGCTGGTGCCAATATAGTCAATGATATCACTGGTCTCATGGGTGATGAAAAAATGGCGGATGTGGTTGCTAAGGCTGGTGCGAAAGTAGTCATTATGTTTAATCCAGTCATGGCGCGACCTCAGCACCCTAGCTCGCTTATATTTCCTCATTTTGGTGTTGGTCAAGCTTTTACAGAGGAAGAGTTAGCTGACTTTGAAAAAATGCCAATCGAAGACTTGATGGAGACTTTC
The DNA here is from genome assembly GCA_905221285.1 of bacterium. Taxonomy (GTDB): domain Bacteria; phylum Bacillota; class Bacilli; order Lactobacillales; family Streptococcaceae; genus Streptococcus. The sequence goes on along the minus strand of CAJNCM010000006.1, from coordinate 124,499 downwards.
TTTGAACGAGCCCTAGCGAGAGCAAATCAAGCTGGAATCGCACAAGAAAATATCCTGTTGGATCTAGGAATTGGCTTTGGTCTGACCAAGAAAGAAAATCTGCTTCTTTTACGGGACCTGGATAAACTACATCAGAAAGGATATCCAATCTTTCTCGGAGTGTCGCGCAAGCGGTTTGTCATCAATATCCTTGAAGAAAGTGGTTTTGAAGTCAATCCTGAGACAGAACTTGGTTTCCGCAATCGGGACACAGCTTCGGCTCATGTAACCAGTATCGCTGCAAGACAGGGTGTAGAAGTGGTGCGCGTGCATGACGTAGCTAGTCACAGGATGGCAGTTGAAATTGCCTCCGCCATTCGTCTGGCTGATGAAGCGGAAAATCTAGATTTAAAACAATATAAATAAGATGAAAGAAATTGAAAACAATCAGTGGATTGCCCACTATCGGACGGATCAACCGCATTTTGGCTTGGAACGAATGGTGGAACTGTTAGCGTTGCGTGGAAATCCCCATCTCAAACTCAAGGTCATCCATGTCGGAGGGACCAATGGCAAGGGTTCGACCATTGCTTTTTTGAAAAATATGCTAGAAAAGATGGGGCTGAGAGTTGGTGTTTTCAGCTCGCCCTATCTCATTCATTACACAGAGCAGATTAGTATCAATGGGGAATCTATCTCAGAAGCGAGGCTAGAAGCCCTCATTGCAGATTATCAGTTTTTGCTGGAAGGGGAATCGGCTGCCAGTTTGCAGGAGACAACCGAGTTTGAGATTATCACAGCCCTGGCCTATGACTACTTTGCCTCAGAGCAAGTAGATGTGGCCATCATGGAAGTTGGTATGGGGGGACTTTTGGATAGTACCAATGTCTGCCAGCCAATTTTAACAGGCATTACGAACATTGGACTGGACCATGTAGCCCTACTTGGTGACACCTTGGAAGCCATAGCAGAGCAGAAAGCTGGTATTATTAAACAAGGTATTCCCTTGGTGACAGGTCGTATCGCTCCAGAAGCGCTGGCTGTGATTGACCGCATTGCGGAAGCGAAAGATGCGCCGAGATTTGCCTACGGGACAGATTATCAGGTCAGCCATCAAAAGAGTGTGGTTACAAGCGAAGTCTTTGACTATACAAGTGTTGTCAGACGAGGTCGCTTCCAGACTGGCCTGCTTGGTTTGCACCAGATAGAGAATGCTGGGATGGCCATAGCTTTACTTGATACTTTTTGTCAAGAAGATGGTCGAGAGCTATCAGCTAATACCTTGCTTGCTCAAGCCTTGGAAGAAACAAGTTGGCCAGGGCGTTTGGAAATCGTGTCAAGAGGTCCCTTGATGATTTTGGATGGAGCTCATAATCCCCATGCTATCAAAACTTTAATAGCAACCTTGCAAGAACGCTTTGCGGATTATCGTAAGGAAATCCTCTTTACTTGTATCAAAACCAAGGCCTTGGAGGATATGTTGGACTTGCTGGGGGCCATGCCAGATACCGAGCTTACCCTGACACATTTTGACGATAGTCGGGCGACTGATGAAAAAGTGCTGAAAGAGGCAGCCAAGTCTAGAAATCTCAGCTACCAAGGTTGGCAGGATTTTCTAGAGCAGAAATTGACAGATAAAAAAGAAGAGAAAAAAATAGTTAGGATTGTCACAGGTTCCTTGTATTTCTTGAGCCAAGTGAGAGCCTATCTGATGGAGAGGAAGAACGAAAATGGATAAACAAAAGATTGAAGCAGCTGTAAAAATGATTATCGAGGCTGTCGGAGAGGACGCTAACCGTGAGGGCTTGCAGGAAACACCTGCTCGTGTGGCTCGTATGTACCAAGAGATTTTTTCAGGGCTTGGTCAAACAGCGGAGGAACATTTGTCAAAATCCTTTGAGATTATTGACGATAATATGGTGGTAGAAAAGGATATTTTTTTCCATACCATGTGTGAACACCACTTCTTGCCATTTTATGGTAGAGCGCATATTGCCTATATTCCAGATGGCCGTGTGGCAGGTTTGTCTAAGCTAGCTCGTACGGTTGAAGTTTATTCGAAAAAACCACAAATTCAAGAACGTTTGAATATCGAAGTGGCCGATGCCTTGATGGAGTATCTAGGTGCTAAAGGAGCCTTTGTTGTCATTGAGGCGGAACATATGTGTATGAGCATGCGTGGTGTCAGAAAACCAGGCACTGCAACCTTGACGACAGTAGCTCGTGGTCTATTTGAAACAGATAAGGACCTCCGAGACCAGGCTTATCGTTTAATGGGACTATAATACTCTTCGAAAATCAAATTCAAACCACGTCAGCTTCCATCTGCAACCTCAAAACAGTGTTTTGAGCAGCCTGCGGCTAGCTTCCTAGTTTGCACTTTGATTTTCATTGACTATAAAAAGAATCCGCTTTGGGCGGATTTTTCTAGAAAGGAATCATTATGGATCAACTGCAGATTAAGGATTTGGAAATTTTTGCTTATCATGGTCTTTTTCCTAGTGAGAAAGAATTGGGGCAGAAGTTTGTTATTTCCGCAATCCTATCCTATGATATGACCAAGGCGGCTACAGACTTGGATTTAACAGCCTCTGTCCATTACGGAGAATTGTGCCAGCAGTGGACGGCATGGTTTCAGGAAACGAGTGAAGATTTAATTGAAACGGTAGCTTATAAACTGGTAGAACGTACTTTTGAGGCTTATCCTCTTGTCCAAGAAATGAAGTTGGAACTGAAAAAACCTTGGGCGCCAGTGCATTTGCCACTAGATACTTGCTCGGTAACCATTCATCGCCGCAAGCAACGAGCCTTTATCGCCCTAGGAAGCAATATGGGAGATAAACAAGCAAACTTGAAACAAGCCATTGAGAAAATGCGAAATCGAGGTATCCATATTCTCAAAGAGTCTAGTGTCTTAACGACGGAGCCTTGGGGTGGTGTGGAGCAAGATAGCTTTGCTAATCAAGTGGTTGAGGTTGAAACCTGGTTGCCCGCCCCAGTCTTGTTAGATACCTTACTAGCCATTGAGTCAGAGATGGGAAGGGTTAGAGAAGTGCATTGGGGACCTCGTTTGATTGATTTGGACTTGCTCTTTGTGGAGGACCAAATCCTTTATACAGACGACCTCATCTTGCCTCATCCTTACATAGCGGAACGCCTTTTTGTCCTTGAATCTCTTCAAGAAATTGCGCCTCATTTTATCCATCCTACCTTAAAGCAACCGATCCGCAACTTGTATGATGCTTTGAAAAAATAGAAAAAACTCTAGTTTTCAGTCACTTGCAACTGAAGGCTAGAGTTTTTATACTCTTCGAAAATCTCTTCAAACCACGTCAGCGTCGCCTTACCGTACATATGGTTACTGACTTCGTCAGTTTCATCTACAACCTCAAAGCAGGGCTTTGAGCAACCTGCGGCTAGCTTTCTAGTTTGCTCTTTGATTTTCATTGAGTATTAAAATAGGTCATTTTCTTCTGGGAGGAGGATAGTTTCTCTACCGTCCATATCTAAAACCAGTACTCTCGGGGGATAAAGAGGGTCAAAGGGATGGTTAAAGTCAAAATCAATGGCTGTAGGGAGGTGTTGACTTGAGAAGTGGAAGGTAATTTTTCCTTGGTTATTGAGCAATTGAAACTCGAGTTCTTCTTCCAATTCAAAGACATTTTTTAAGAAATGGTCGATGATATACCAAAATGAGTCAATAACGTCATCAGGCAAGCTGGTAACAATGCCAAAACTAGCCGACCGCATGTGGGTATTGGTAAAAGCCATATTTCTTCCCCCTTTCTTTTCCCTTATCATACAGCAAATAGGATTAAAAATCAAGAAAAGGTGATTTTTTCTTCATAAACATAGCTTCCTATGAAATTTTTTCAAATAATCTTCAAAAAATGCTTGAAAGTGTTTACAAATAGTGATAAAATGGAATAAGTAGAATCATGAAAACGAAATTTTCATACCGTCTCTTTTTTGGAGTCTCGTGAGGTATGATATAGAAAGGAAATGGAATGAATACAGACGATACAGTAACGATTTATGATGTCGCCCGTGAAGCAGGAGTTTCAATGGCGACGGTTAGCCGCGTAGTCAATGGCAATAAGAATGTAAAAGAGAATACCCGTAAAAAAGTACTCGAGGTGATTGATCGTTTGGATTACCGTCCAAATGCTGTGGCGCGTGGTCTTGCAAGTAAAAAGACAACCACTGTCGGTGTGGTGATCCCAAATATTACCAATGGCTATTTCTCAACGCTTGCTAAAGGGATTGACGATATCGCTGAAATGTACAAGTACAATATCGTCCTTGCCAATAGTGATGAGGATGATGACAAGGAAGTTTCAGTTGTCAATACCCTGTTTTCTAAGCAAGTGGATGGTATCATCTTTATGGGCTACCACTTGACTGAAAAAATTCGTTCAGAGTTTTCTCGTTCTCGAACACCAGTTGTTCTTGCAGGAACTGTGGATGTAGAACATCAGCTTCCAAGTGTCAATATTGACTACAAACAAGCAACGATTGATGCAGTAACCTACCTTGCTAAAGAAAATGAGCGCATTGCTTTCGTTAGCGGTCCACTAGTGGATGATATCAATGGTAAGGTTCGTTTGGTTGGCTACAAGGAAGCCTTGAAAAAAGCAGGCATCTCTTATAGCGAAGGATTGGTATTTGAGTCTAAATACACTTATGAAGATGGCTATGCCTTGGCAGAACGCTTGATTTCATCAAATGCAACTGCAGCAGTTGTAACAGGTGATGAGTTGGCAGCAGGTGTCTTGAACGGCCTTGCTGATAAGGGTGTGTCAGTACCAGAAGAGTTTGAAATCATTACTAGTGATGATTCACAAGTCTCTCGCTTTACCCGTCCAAACTTGACCACTATTGCCCAACCTCTTTATGACCTTGGTGCTATTAGTATGCGTATGTTGACTAAGATTATGCACAAGGAAGAGTTGGAAGAACGTGAAGTTCTCTTACCTCATGGTTTGACAGAACGTCGTTCGACACGAAAACGGAAATAGAAAAAATCAGGGAATCGTGAAGATTTCCTGATTTGTTTTTAGAGGAGAGACTTACCCTTCCATATAGTCTTTCAAAGCCTGTCCTGTTAGTCCGGCATTGAGGGCAATGAGGAGCTTTAGGCGGGCTTTTTGGGCGTTGAGTTCTTTAACAAAGAAGACACCAGATTTTTGCAACTGCACGCCCCCACCTTGGTAGGCATAAACAGGCTCAGCGATACCGTTAAAGCATCGTGAAACCAGGGCGACTGGGATTCCTTTTTGCAGAAGGCTTTCTAATTTTTGAGCCGTTTCTTTGGGAATATTACCAGCTCCGAAGGCTTGGATAATCAAACCGTCCAATTGATCTAAATCCAGCATATCAATCAGCTCATCTGTCATACCAGCATAAGCAGAGATGATAGGGACTAAGCCTTGTATGTGATCAAGGTCAAAGCGAACACGAGGTTCAGCTGTTTTGAAGTAGAGGATTTCCCGCTTCGTAATCAGACCAAGTGGCCCATGTGTTGGGGTCTGGAAGGTGCCGACGTTGGTCGTATGCGTTTTGGTAACATACTTGGCAGCATGAATTTCATCGTTCATAACAACCAAAACCCCTTTGTCAGCAGCCCTGTCATCGCTAGCCACCCGTAAAGCACTCAGATAGTTATAAACACCGTCGCTGCCGAGTTCGTTAGAGCTACGCATGGCCCCTGTTAGAACGATAGGCATATGGGGAACTTCCATGGTATCAAGGAAATAGGCTGTTTCCTCTAAAGTATCGGTCCCGTGTGTGATTACCACTCCATCGTAGTTAGCAGCTTCCTCTTTAATTTTCTGGTAGAGGGCTAGCATATGCTTGGGTTTGATATGGGGGCTTGGCAGGTTAAAAAAGTCTAAGGCGTGGACTTGGATTCCTTCAAGTGGGTTGGACACATGGTTCATGGGATTATCTGAACTCGTCACAACAGCGCCAGAAGCATCGGCCTGCATGGAAATAGTTCCACCCGTATGTAAAACAAGGATTTTCTTAGGCATGATTTACTCACTCTTTCTGAAATGTGGTATAATCATTGTATCACAAAAGGGGAGATTGGGATAGGATGGAAGTCAAAGCTGTTTTTTTTGATATCGATGGAACCTTGGTCAACGATCACAAGAGTGTTTTGAAATCCACTAAGGACGCGATTAAGATTGTCAAAGAACAAGGGGTGCTTGTCGGTGTAGCGACAGGACGAGGACCTTTTTTTGTTAAGGAATTGATGGACGATTTGGATCTGGACTTTGCGGTAACCTACAATGGCCAGTATATCTTTACTAAAGACAGAGTCTTGTTCACGAGCCCAATTTCCAAGTTACATTTGCGCCAGTTAATCAGTTATGCTAAAAAAGAGGGCAAGGAGATTGCTCTAGGGACCAAGGATGCCATGTTGGGTTCCAAAATCATGTCTTTTGGTCTGGGTTCTTTTTCCCAACGAATCAGTCGCTTCGTTCCCTCAGTTTTAACTCGGACAGTGAGTCATTCCTTTAATCGTATGGTCAGCAAGGTTGTTCCCCAAAAGGAAGAAGACCTGCTTGATCTGATGAATCAGCCTATCTACCAAGTTTTGATGCTGATGACGCCAGAAGAATCTGAGAAGGCAGCAGCTGATTTTGAAGACTTGAAATTGACACGTAGCAATCCTTTTGCAGCGGATGTTATCAATCAAGGAAACTCTAAGTTGGAAGGCATACGCCGAGTCGGGAAAGAATATGGTTTTGATCTCAACCAAGTCATGGCCTTTGGTGATTCAGATAACGACCTTGAAATGCTTGCAGGTGTTGGTATGTCGGTCGCTATGGGAAATGGTAGTAGCAGTGTCAAGGAAGTTGCTAAGCACATTACCACTAGTAATCAGCAAGACGGAATCCACAAGGCCCTGGAACATTTTGGTGTTCTAGCTTCAGAAAAAGTCTTTGTCAGCCGTGACTATCATTTCAATAAGGTCAAGACCTTCCACCACATGATGGATGAACGAACCCAAGAAGAACCACGAGCTTGGGATTTAGAAGGTGCAACCCACAGGGCTGGCTTTAAAATAGAAGAATTGGTGGAATTTGTTAGAGCTGCCAGTCCTTCTGAAGAGGACTTTGGTCGAGCTCTATCGCAACTTCATCAAGCTCTTGATAAGGCGGCCGATAAAGTGGCTAAGAAGACGCCTGCTCAGCAAGATTTGATAGGTCAGGTAGATGCCCTGATCGACACGCTTTACTTTACCTACGGTAGTTTTGTCTTGATGGGGGTGGATCCAGAACGTATTTTTGATATTGTTCATCAGGCCAATATGGGGAAAATTTTTCCAGATGGCAAGGCTCATTTTGATCCAGTGACCCATAAAATCTTAAAACCAGATGATTGGGAAGAAAAATATGCTCCAGAACCTGCTATTAAAAAGGAACTGCAGCGCCAGCTCAAGGCTTATGAACGCCATAAAGAGAGAAATAATACTCAATGAAAATCAAAGAGCAAACTAGGAAACTAGCCGCAGGCTGCTCAAAGCATTGCTTTGAGGTTGTAGATAGAACTGACGAAGTCAGCTCAAAACACTGTTTTGAGGTTGTAGATAGAACTGACGAAGTCAGTAACATATATATACGGCAAGGCGACGTTGACGTGGTTTGAATTTGATTTTCGAAGAGTATAAATAGTAAACAAAAAGGAGCGCTGAGCTCCTTTTCTTCGTGACTATAGGGTTTTTTCTTGTTCTCTCACAACCAGCAAATCAACCTTAGCATGGCGGAGGATGTATTCAGATGAAGAGCCGACCAAGAGGCGTTCAAAGGCGTTGAGACCAGTTGCGCCAACAAGGATGAGGTCCACTTCCTCAGCATCGGGAATAGTACGTGCCAAGAGGGTTTTTGGATTTCCCATTTCAATGACGATATGAACATCTGCCACACCAGCATCTCTTGCACGTTTTTCGTACTCTTTCATCAGACTTTCAGCGTCGACTTGGAGTTCTTCGTAAACTTCAGCATCAAAGGTGGATACGCTTTGGAGAGCGCGTGTGTCAATGACATGTGCGATGGTGAGTTTAGCGTCGTTTCGTAGAGCAGAATGAACTCCCTTGACAAAAGCCAAGTCCGCTTCTTTAGAACCATCGATTGCGACCATAATATTTTGGTAACGTTGTGCCATAATGAAACCTCCTGAAATTTTCTTACTATAATTGTAAACCTTTTCACTATAGAAGTAAAGCAAAAAAAGTATTTTTCAAAAGAATGTTAGTGCTTAAAAACTATATAAATATATGATAAAATAAAAGAAAGGATAGCAGGAAAGAAGTGAAGGGAGGGAGAATGATGAAAAACGCTTTTCAAGAAACAAAAAATTCAAATTTCCTTTATTATGGAATCATCCTAGTTTCAGTCTTGCTAGAAGTTATCATGATCTGGCAATTAGAGAAGCTAATTCCGCTTCTCTATCCAGGTTTTGTTGGCTTTTTAGTCTTTCATTTACTCTACCATTTGGTATTATTCCTAGTCGCTAAACGAAGTGGGCGTTGGGATTACTTGATGATATGGGGACTTTTCCTCATGTTCAATCTTCTCTATGACTCCTTTTTAGGCTTGCTTTTTCTAGGTTTATCTTTTGGTATGTGATGTGACTTTCGCAAAATACCTGCTATCTCCCTGTCTTGGCCTCGCTTTTAGCGAGGTTTTTATTCTGTAGGATTTTAGTAACACATTTCAGTAAACTTGTCGCATTTTCTTTCTAGTGGTATAATGTTACTATCCTGATGAATTGAGGAAACAAGATGAAAGAATATAACAAGTCTAGTAAGTTAGAGCATGTTGCTTATGATATCCGTGGTCCTGTTTTGGAAGAAGCCATGCGGATGCGAGCAAACGGAGAAAAGATTTTACGTCTGAATACAGGAAATCCAGCAGAATTTGGCTTTACAGCGCCAGATGAGGTCATTCATGACTTGATTATGAATGCGCGTGATAGTGAAGGTTATTCTGACTCCAAAGGGATTTTCTCAGCCCGTAAGGCCATCATGCAATATTGCCAATTGAAGAAATTCCCAAACGTAGATATTGATGATATTTACCTTGGAAATGGTGTTAGTGAACTGATTGTCATGTCCATGCAGGGGCTTTTGGACAACGGGGATGAGGTCTTGGTGCCAATGCCAGACTATCCTCTCTGGACAGCAGCTGTCAGCCTAGCTGGGGGAAATGCCGTTCACTATATCTGTGATGAAGCTGCAGAATGGTATCCAGATATTGACGATATCAAGTCAAAAATCACTTCCAATACCAAGGCGATCATCCTTATCAATCCAAATAATCCAACTGGAGCCCTTTATCCTAAGGAACTCTTGTTGGAGATTATTGAGATTGCCCGTCAAAACGATTTGATTATCTTTGCGGATGAAATTTATGACCGCATGGTAATGGATGGACATGTGCATACGCCTGTGGCTAGTTTGGCACCAGATGTCTTCTGTGTCAGCATGAATGGCCTGTCAAAATCCCACCGTATTGCTGGTTTCCGTGTGGGTTGGATGGTCTTGTCTGGACCTAAGACACACGTTAAAGGCTATATCGAAGGGCTCAATATGCTATCCAATATGCGCCTTTGCTCTAACGTTTTGGCCCAACAAGTCGTACAAACTTCCTTGGGTGGTCACCAATCAGTTGATGAATTGCTCCTTCCTGGTGGACGAATTTACGAGCAAAGAAATTTCATTTACAATGCCATTCAAGATATTCCAGGTTTGTCTGCGGTTAAACCTAAAGCTGGACTCTATATCTTCCCTAAAATCGACCGCAATATGTACCGTATCGATGATGATGAACAGTTTGTCCTTGATTTCTTGAAGCAGGAAAAGGTTCTCTTGGTTCATGGTCGAGGCTTTAACTGGCAGGAACCAGACCACTTCCGTATCGTTTATCTTCCGCGTGTTGATGAACTAGCCCAAATCCAAGAAAAGATGACTCGATTCTTAAAACAGTATCGTAGATAGGGCTTACATTCGAAAAAGCTGGAAACATTTGCCTTGAGCTATTGACAAAAGTGAAAGAATCAGATAGAATAGTAAAGTATGTTTAGTAACTGATCACTTTATAGCCGGCTAAACGAATACAAAATCTATGAGGAGGTATTCATCGTGAAACGTACTTATCAACCAAGTAAACTTCGTCGTGCGCGCAAACACGGATTCCGTAACCGTATGTCAACTAAAAACGGTCGTCGCGTATTGGCAGCTCGTCGTCGTAAAGGACGCAAAGTTTTGGCTGCATAATCCAAACGAACCATAACAAAAATCAGTAGGAACTCGAGTCTACTGATTTTTATTTTTGTTAAAAAGTTCAAAAAGGCTTTATATTTTTGCTTAAATAGTGTATAATATTTCACATACTGTAAAAAATGGAGAATAATCATGAAGAAATCAAAAGTTATGCTTTTTGGAGCTATGGCTTTGACAGCAGGTCTAGCTCTAGCGGCATGTGGGTCATCCCAATCAAGCAATGCAGACAAGACATACTCTTATATCTTTGTCAGTAACCCTGATACCTTGGATTACATTACCTCTACACGAGACTCTACATCTAGTATCACAACCAACTTGGTTGATGGTTTGTTGGAAAATGACCAGTATGGCAATCTCATTCCATCTATGGCTGAGTCATGGACCGTGTCAAAAGATGGTTTGACTTACACTTATAAAATCCGTCAGGGGGCTAAATGGTACACTTCTGAAGGAGAAGAGTATGCGGATGTGACGGCTCATGATTTTGTGACTGGTCTCAAGTATGCGGCTGATAAAAAAGCTGAGAACTTGTACTTGGTTCAAGACTCTATCAAGGGACTAGCAGACTATGTTGAAGGGAAATCATCTGATTTTGCAACTGTTGGTGTTAAGGCAGTGGATGATTACACGCTACAATACACCCTCAACCAACCTGAGACTTATTGGAACTCTAAAACAACAGCAAGTATCCTTAGTCCTGTAAATGAAGCCTTCTTGAAGTCTCAGGGAGATGACTTTGGAAGTGTGACACCATCAAGTATCTTGTCAAATGGTCCTTACTTATTTAAATCATTCACATCCAAATCTTTGATTGAACTTGACAAAAACCCTAATTACTGGGATAAGGATAATGTTAAAATTGAGAAAGTGAAACTCTCTTTCTTTGACGGTTCTGACCAAGACAGCATTGCTAGAGGTTTCTTGGATGGTAATTATACAGATGGCCGTATCTTCCCAACAAGTTCAGTATTTGCTGAACTTAAGAAGGGAAATGAGGACAAGATTACCTACACACCGCAAAACTCAGTTACTTTCTATTATCTTTTCAACGTGAATCGTCAAAGCTACAAGCAGACTATGAAACAGTCTGATAAGGAAAAGACAGATTCACGCGCAGCTATGCAAAATAAAGATTTCCGTCAGGCTATCAACTTTGCCTTTGATCGTCATGCCTATGCAGCACAGACAAATGGTGAAGATGGAGCAGACCGTATCTTGCGTAATACGATTACACCAAGTAACTTTGTTCAAGTTGGTGATAAGAACTTCGGTGATGTTGTTAATGAGAAAATTGTCAATTATGGTAAAGATTGGGCAAATATCAATCTAAACGATGCTAAGCAAGCCTTCTTGAATCCTGAAAAAGCCAAAGAGAAGTTTGCCAAGGCCAAAGAAAGTCTGCAAGCACAGGGAGTAACTTTCCCAATTCATTTGGATATGCCAGTTGATCAGACTGCTAAGTTGGATGTGCAACAGGCTGGATCTTTCAAACAAACAGTAGAAGAAACTCTTGGTAAGGATAATGTAGTCATTGATGTTATCCAACTTTCTCCAGATGAAAAAGACCAAGCAACCTACTTTGCAGATACAGCAGAACAAAAAGACTATGATATTGACATCTCAGGATGGGGTGGAGATTACTCAGATCCGAAGACTTATCTAGCTATTCTTGATCCAGAGACAGGTTCTCAGTTGAAAAACATGGGCTTGTCTGAAGGAAAAGACAAGGAAGTCAAGGACAAGATTGGTCTTTCTGACTACAAGAAACTCTTGGATCAGGCTGATGCGGAAATCACAGATACTCAAGCTCGCTATGAAAAATATGCTGAAGCCCAAGCTTGGTTGACAGATAGTGCCCTCTTCCTACCAGTTCAAAGTGGTGGAGCTAACCCAATCTTCCGTAAGACTGTACCGTTTACAGGTCCATTCTCATTCGTCGGTCATAAAGGAAATGCGGACAACTACAAATATGTTGAATTGCAAAAAGAGCCAGTAACTGCTAAACAGTACCAAGAACTTTACGAAAAATGGCTGAAAGAAAAAGCTGAGTCAAATAAAAAAGCTCAGGAAGATTTAGCTAACCACATTCAATAATATTCCTAGTCATGCTTTTCAGTTAATACTCTTCGAAAATCTCTTCAAACCACGTCAGTTTCATCTACGACCTCAAAGCAGTGCTTTGAGCAGCCTGCGGCTAGCTTCCTAGTTTGCTCTTTGATTTTCATTGAGTATAAGCATAGTGGCTGGATTCAGAAAAAGGCCTTACCAGACGCTTATTGGTTCTGGTAGGGCCTTTTCTTTATTCTTTTAAGTGATAAGAGTAGCTAGCGACAACGACGTCTTGGTGCCAACGAAGGGCGTATTTGAGTTTGAGGCTCATTTGATTGTGTAGAATATTTTGCCAAGGTTTATTAGGGATAAACTGGGGTACCAGAACAGTGACTGTATAGTTCTTTTTCTGGGCATCCTCAGAGATCCGTTTGACATACTTGACAGTAGGCGTGATGATGTCGCGGTAGCTGGTTTTGATATTTTTCAGAGTAATGGTTGGGAAGTAATCGGCAAATTCTTGGAGAATTTCTTGGTCTTTCTCTGCTGTTTCCTTAGTAGAAATGTGCATGGCTAGGACTTCATCTCCGATACTTTGAGCGTAGTTAATGGCTCCGACACTTACACGGGTGACATTCCCTACTAGGACCAGAACTAGATTTCCATCGTAGGTACGTTTTTCGATGCCTTCATAGAGTCGTAGTTGTTGGGCCACTTTTTGGTAATGACTGTGAATCGCCAAGAAGAGTAGGGTGAGTACGAGAATAATCGGGAAGAAAGGCCAGATATCACTGAGACGGAAAAAGAGCAGGATTAGCACGATAGCGTAGCAAATGATAGCTCCAAGGATATTGGCAAGGGCAGGTTTTAAGAAATTTGCCCCTTTTTCTTTTTTCCAATGGAGAATCATCCCAGTCTGAGAAAGGGCAAAGGGAACGAAGACCCCGATAGTATAAAGGGGAATCAAACGTTCGGTATTGCCATTAAAAATGAGAAGAAGAATCATAGCCCCAAATGCCAGAGTTAAAATTCCATTAGAGTAACCTAGGCGGTCTCCTTTTTCCATAAAGAGATGGGGCATGTATTTGTTTTTAGCCATATTGTAAGCCAGCATAGGGAAGGCTGAAAAGCCAGTATTTGCAGCTACGGCTAAAATCAAGGCTGTGGAGAATTGGAAGATATAATAGCCAAGGTGACCTAAGAAGGAAGTGCCAAGGATGCCTTGAGCCATCTGTGAAAGAATAGTTTCTCCGTGTTGAGGCATAATCCCCATCCAGTAGTTTAGGAAGGTAATGCCTGCAAAAAGAAAACCTAAAATCAAGGCCATGATGGTCAAGGTCTGAGCGGCATTCTTTTCTTTTGGAGCCTTGAAAAAGGGAACGGCATTTGAAATAGCTTCAACCCCTGTCAGAGAGGCAGAACCACTGGTAAAAGCTCTTAGAATGAGAACGATAGACAGGCTCGGAATAGCATGCCCAATAGGTGAAGTTGCCTGATAGCTGAGAGACCCTGTCATTAGTTGAAAGATTCCGTAGAGCAAGAGAAAGACAGTACTGATGATAAAGAGATAGACAGGAATCATCAGTGAACTGGCAGATTCTTTTAAGCCCCGTAAATTCAAGAGCATAAGCAAGCAAACTAGAAAAATGGAAATGTGGAGGTTGTAAGGGTGGAGGGCAGGGAGAGCTGCTGTGATAGCGTCCGCTCCAGATGATACCGATACCGCCACAGTCAGCATGTAGTCAACCAGCAGACTACCTCCAGCGATCAAGCCTAGCTCGGGAGATAGATTTTCTCGAGTAACCATATAGGCCCCTCCTCCTTGAGGATAGGCATGGATGATTTGACGGTAGGAAACGGTCAGGCTGGCCAGAAGTAGGAGGACAAAAAGGCCGATAGGAAGGCTCCACCATATAGCAAGAGGAGAGAGACTAGCCAAGACGAGGACTACTTGCTCAGGCCCATAGGCAATGGAAGATAGAGCGTCGCTTGACAACATGGCCAAGGCCTGCATTTTTCCCAGCAGTCCCCCCTCGCCTTCGGTTAAGGACTTGAGAGGACGACCGATAAAAGTCTGTTTTAATTTTGTAAACATGGTATTTTCCTTTACTGAAAATTTCAATAAGTGCTATTATACTGCTTTGAGAAAATAGCGTCAAGAGAGGACGATGGATTTTAGAATATTTTGTACAGATGAGGAGAGAGGTCAGTTTTTTTGCTATAATAGTAGATAGAAAACGAGGTTAGAAGAGATGATTTTTGATACACATACACACTTGAATGTAGAAGAATTTGCAGGTCGTGAGGCAGAAGAAATTACCTTGGCTGCTGAGATGGGTGTGACACAGATGAATATTGTTGGTTTTGATAAACCGACGATTGAGCGTGCTTTGGAGTTGGTGGATGAGTACGACCAACTCTACGCGACTATTGGTTGGCATCCTACAGAAGCGGGGACTTACACGGAGGAGATTGAAGCCTACTTGCTTGATAAGCTCAAGCATCCCAAGATTGTTGCCTTAGGTGAGATTGGTTTGGACTACCATTGGATGACAGCGCCAAAAGAGGTGCAGGAGCAGGTTTTTCGGCGTCAGATTCAGCTATCTAAGGACTTGGATTTGCCTTTTGTTGTCCATACCCGTGATGCGCTGGAAGACACCTATGAGATTATCAAGAGTGAGGGAGTTGGTCCTCGTGGTGGCATCATGCATTCTTTCTCAGGAACACTTGAATGGGCAGAGAAGTTTGTCGAGCTTGGTATGACTATTTCCTTCTCAGGAGTGGTGACTTTTAAGAAGGCAACCGATATCCAAGAAGCTGCTAGAGAACTTCCTTTGGACAAGATTTTGGTAGAGACGGATGCGCCTTACCTGGCTCCTGTTCCTAAACGTGGTCGCGAAAACAAAACAGCCTATACTCGCTATGTAGTAGATTTTATCGCGGATTTGCGTGGCATGACGACAGAAGAGCTAGCGGCGGCAACGACTGCAAATGCAGAGTGCATTTTAGGATTGGACAGCAAGTAATGAAAGAAAAAATTTCCCAAGTCATCGTGGTTGAAGGTCGCGATGATACGGCCAATCTCAAACGTTATTTCGAGGTAGAGACCTATGAGACTCGAGGTTCTGCCATCAATGACCAGGATATAGAGCGAATTCAGAGACTACACCAACGCCATGGAGTCATTGTCTTTACAGATCCAGATTTTAATGGGGAGCGGATTCGTCGCATGATTATGACGGCTATTCCAACAGTTCAGCACGCCTTCCTCAAGCGAGATGAAGCTGTTCCCAAATCCAAGACCAAGGGACGGTCTCTGGGAATTGAGCATGCCAGCTATGAAGATCTGAAAATGGCTCTAGCTCAGGTGACTGAACAATTTGAACATGAGAGTCAGTTTGACATCAGTCGTAGCGACTTGATTCGCCTTGGTTTTCTAGCAGGAGCAGACAGCCGCAAGCGACGAGAATATCTAGGAGAGGCTCTCCGAATTGGTTATTCCAACGGCAAGCAACTCCTCAAACGCCTAGAGTTGTTTGGGATTACCTTGGCAGAAGTAGAGGAAGCTATGAAATCTTATGAGAACAGCTAAGCAGACCCCAAATGTAAGGGGAATGTGTTACAATAGTAGTAACAGATAATAGAAAAGAGAATAGATGAGAATTGCAGA
The DNA here is from genome assembly GCA_905221285.1 of bacterium. Lineage (GTDB taxonomy): Bacteria > Bacillota > Bacilli > Lactobacillales > Streptococcaceae > Streptococcus. The sequence continues at coordinate 108,507 of CAJNCM010000006.1, read as the reverse complement.
TTATAGCGTGACCAAGGCAGTGCTGGAGCGTCACGGTTTTACCTTTAAAAAGTCCTTCGGGCAAAATTTCTTGACGGATACTAATATCCTTCAAAAAATTGTGGATACGGCTGAAATTGATGACCAGGTTAATGTTATCGAAATTGGGCCAGGTATTGGTGCCTTGACAGAATTTTTGGCTGAGCGTGCAGCTCAAGTCATGGCCTTTGAGATTGACCACCGTTTGGTACCGATTTTGGCAGATACTCTTCGTGATTTTGACAATGTGACCGTAGTCAACGAGGACATTCTCAAAGTTGATTTGGCGCAACATATCCAGAATTTCAAAAATCCTGACCTGCCAATCAAGGTAGTAGCCAACTTGCCTTACTATATCACGACACCTATTCTCATGCACTTAATTGAGAGTGGCATTCCTTTTAGTGAGTTTGTGGTCATGATGCAAAAAGAAGTGGCGGATCGTATCTCAGCCCAACCTAACACCAAGGCTTACGGTAGCTTGTCGATTGCGGTTCAGTACTACATGACAGCCAAGGTTGCCTTTATCGTGCCTCGTACGGTCTTTGTGCCAGCGCCAAATGTGGACTCTGCTATTTTGAAAATGGTGCGTCGTTCAGAACCAGCCGTAGCAGTGGAAGACGAGAATTTCTTCTTTAAGGTTTCCAAGGCTAGTTTTACTCATCGCCGCAAGACCTTGTGGAACAATTTGACAGGATACTTTGGCAAGACTGAAGAAGTCAAGGATAAATTGACCAAGGCATTGGATCAGGCAGGTTTGTCACCAAGTGTACGTGGGGAAGCCCTCGGCTTGGCAGAATTTGCCAGCCTAGCAGATGCGCTTAAAGGACAAGGACTCTAAGATGCAGGGACAAATTATTAAAGCCTTGGCTGGGTTCTACTATGTGGAGAGTGATGGTCAGGTTTATCAAACACGCGCGCGTGGGAATTTCCGTAAAAAAGGCCATACCCCTTATGTTGGGGACTGGGTAGATTTTTCTGCCGAGGAAAATTCAGAAGGCTATATTCTCAAGATTTACGAGCGGAAAAACAGTCTGGTCCGTCCACCTATTGTCAATATTGACCAAGCTGTGGTGATCATGTCTGTCAAGGAACCTGATTTTAACAGCAATTTGTTGGATCGTTTTTTGATTCTTTTGGAGCACAAGGGTATCCATCCAATCGTCTATATTTCCAAGATGGACCTACTGGAAGATAGAGGGAAACTGGATTTTTACCAACAGACTTATGGTGATATCGGCTATGACTTTGTGACTAGTAAAGAAGAACTTTTGCCTTTGTTAACAGGAAAAGTGACGGTCTTTATGGGCCAGACTGGTGTTGGAAAATCAACCCTTCTCAATAAAATCGCACCAGACCTCAATCTTGAAACAGGAGAAATCTCAGATAGTCTAGGTCGCGGTCGTCATACCACTCGAGCTGTTAGTTTTTACAACCTCAATGGGGGTAAAATCGCAGATACACCAGGCTTTTCATCACTGGATTATGAAGTGTCAACGGCTGAAGACCTTAATCAAGCTTTTCCAGAGCTTGCTAGTATCAGTCGAGATTGTAAGTTCCGTAGCTGTACCCATACTCATGAGCCGTCTTGTGCGGTCAAGCCAGCTGTAGAAGAAGGGACCATTGCCACCTTCCGTTTTGACAACTACCTGCAATTCCTCAGTGAGATTGAAAATCGCAGAGAAACCTATAAAAAAGTCAGCAAAAAAATTCCAAAATAAGGAGAAACCTATGTCTCAATACAAGATTGCTCCGTCAATTCTGGCAGCAGATTATGCCAACTTTGAACGTGAAATCAAACGCCTAGAAGCAACTGGGGCAGAATATGCCCATATCGATATCATGGATGGGCACTTTGTGCCACAAATCAGTTTTGGTGCAGGTGTGGTCGAAGCTCTTCGCCCTCATAGCAAGATGGTCTTTGACTGCCACTTGATGGTGGCGAATCCTGAACACCACTTAGAAGACTTTGCGCGCGCAGGTGCAGATATCATCAGTATCCATGTAGAAGCAACACCTCATATCCATGGCGCCCTCCAAAAAATTCGTTCTCTAGGGGTCAAACCTTCAGTTGTTATCAATCCTGGCACACCAGTTGAAGCCATCAAGCACGTCCTTCATCTAGTTGACCAAGTTTTAGTCATGACAGTTAACCCAGGCTTTGGTGGGCAAGCCTTTCTGCCAGAAACCATGGATAAGGTTCGTGAGTTGGTTGCACTTCGTAAGGAAAAAGGCTTGAACTTTGAAATCGAAGTGGATGGCGGGATTGATGACCAAACTATTGCTCTGGCCAAAGAAGCTGGTGCGACTGTTTTTGTAGCAGGTTCCTATGTCTTTAAGGGAGATGTCAATGAGCGAGTACAAACTCTCAGAAAACAACTGGACTAGGGTTGCTGTTTTTGCTGGCGGAGACCGCGGTCATTACCGGACGGACTTTGATAGATTTGTCGGTGTGGATCGAGGTTCTCTCTGGGTCTTGGAAGAAGATTTGCCTCTTGCTCTAGCAGTCGGAGATTTTGATTCTGTGACGGAAGAAGAGCGACAGGTGATTCAAAAACGTGCCCAGCATTTTGTCCAAGCCCGACCAGAAAAAGATGATACAGATTTGGAATTGGCTCTCTTAACCATCTTTGAGCAAAATCCTCAGGCTGAGGTTACTATTTTTGGTGCTTTGGGTGGCCGTATTGATCACATGCTGGCCAATGTTTTTCTTCCTAGCAATCCCAAATTAGCACCCTATATGTGCCAGATAGAAATTGAGGATGGGCAAAATTTAATTGCCTATTGTCCAGAAGGGACCAGTCAGCTAGAACCTCGCTCGGACTATGACTATCTAGCTTTTATGCCAGTTCGGGATAGTCAGCTGACCATTCTCGGAGCCAAGTATGAGTTGACAGAGGAAAATTTTTTCTTTAAAAAAGTGTACGCTTCTAACGAATATATAGATAGGGAAGTGTCGGTGACTTGCCCAGATGGCTATGTGGTCGTGCTACATAGTAAGGACAGGAGGTAGAATGGAAAGTTTACTTGTTCTATTATTGATTGCCAACCTAGCTGGTATCTTTCTGATTTGGCAAAGGCAGGATAAGCAGGAAAAACATCTAAGTAAGATCTTGGAGGATCAGGCAGATCACTTGTCAGACCAGTTGGATTACCGCTTTGAACAAGCCAGACAAGCCAGTCAGTTGGATCAAAAAGATTTGGAAGTGGCTGTCAGCGACCGTTTGCAAGAAGTGCGAATCGAGTTGCACCAAGGCTTAACTCAAGTCCGTCAAGAAATGACAGAGAATCTCTTGCAAACCAGGGATAAGACTGACCAACGTCTCCAAGCCTTGCAGGAATCAAATGAGCAACGTTTGGAACAAATGCGCCAGACGGTCGAGGAAAAGTTAGAAAAAACCTTGCAGACACGCTTACAGGCTTCCTTTGAGACAGTTTCCAAGCAACTGGAGTCTGTCAATCGTGGCCTTGGAGAAATGCAGACAGTTGCCCGTGATGTCGGTGCTCTTAACAAGGTTCTCTCAGGAACCAAGACTCGAGGGATTCTGGGAGAATTGCAACTGGGGCAAATCATCGAAGACATCATGACCCCTGCCCAGTACGAACGAGAATACGCAACGGTTGAAAACTCCAGTGAACGAGTGGAGTATGCCATCAAGTTACCTGGACAGGGAGACCAGGAATACGTTTATCTACCGATTGACTCCAAGTTTCCACTGGCAGATTATTATCGCCTAGAAGAAGCCTATGAAGCAGGTGACAAGGATGAAATCGAACGCTGTCGTAAGTCACTCCTAGCAAGTGTCAAGCGCTTTGCCAAGGATATCAAGAGCAAGTACATAGCACCGCCTCGGACAACCAATTTTGGAGTCTTGTTTGTGCCAACAGAAGGTCTCTACTCAGAAATTGTCCGCAATCCGGTTTTCTTTGATGATTTGAGACGGGAGGAACAGATTATTGTCGCAGGTCCAAGTACCCTGTCAGCCCTCCTCAATTCCCTATCAGTTGGCTTCAAGACTCTCAATATCCAAAAGAGTGCCGACCATATCAGCAAGACCCTTGCTAGCGTTAAGACCGAGTTTGGCAAGTTTGGTGGCATTCTGGTCAAGGCACAAAAACACCTCCAACATGCCTCTGGCAATATTGATGAACTATTAAACCGTCGTACCATAGCTATCGAGCGGACGCTCCGTCACATTGAGTTGTCAGAAGATGAGCCTGCGCTTGATCTACTCCATTTCCAAGAAAATGAGGAAGAATATGAAGATTAGTCACATGAAAAAAGATGAGCTGTTTGAAGGTTTTTACCTAATCAAGTCAGCTGATCTGAGACAAACTCGCGCTGGGAAAAACTACCTAGCCTTTACCTTCCAAGATGATAGTGGCGAGATTGAAGGGAAGCTCTGGGATGCCCAACCTCATAACGTTGAGTCCTTTACCGCAGGTAAGGTTGTCCACATGAAAGGGCGCCGAGAAGTTTATAACAACACCCCTCAAGTCAATCAAATTACTCTCCGCCTGCCTCAACCTGGCGAACCCAATGATCCAGCTGATTTCAAGGTCAAGTCACCAGTTGATGTCAAGGAAATCCGTGACTATATGTCGCAAATGATTTTCAAAATTGAAAATCCTGTTTGGCAACGAATTGTCCGAAATCTCTACACCAAGTATGATAAGGAATTTTACTCTTATCCAGCAGCCAAGACCAACCATCATGCCTTTGAAACGGGTTTGGCCTATCATACGGCGACCATGGTGCGTTTAGCAGATGCTATTAGCGAAGTCTATCCTCAGCTCAATAAGAGCCTGCTCTATGCAGGGATTATGCTACATGACTTAGCCAAAGTTATCGAGTTGACGGGGCCAGACCAGACAGAGTACACGGTCAGAGGCAATCTCCTTGGACATATCGCTCTGATTGATAGCGAAATTACCAAGACAGTTATGGAACTCGGCATTGATGATACCAAGGAAGAAGTCGTTTTGCTCCGCCACGTCATCCTCAGTCACCATGGCTTACTTGAGTATGGAAGTCCAGTTCGTCCACGCATTATGGAAGCAGAGATTATCCATATGATTGATAATCTGGATGCAAGTATGATGATGATGTCAACTGCTCTTGCTTTGGTGGATAAGGGAGAGATGACCAATAAAATCTTCGCTATGGACAATCGTTCCTTCTATAAACCAGATTTAGATTAATAATTTAAGAAAAACGAGCATTTTTTAGGATAAGAATGTTCGTTTTTTTATGTGAATATGGTATAATAGATAAAATATCAAAATTAAATGAAGTGGGAAATAGAAATGAAATTAAGAAGAAGTGATCGGATGGTTGTCATTTCCAACTATTTGATTAATAATCCTTATAAACTAACTAGTCTCAATACTTTTGCTGAAAAGTATGAATCTGCTAAATCATCCATCTCAGAGGATATCGTCATTATCAAACGAGCCTTTGAGGAAATTGAAATCGGTCATATCCAGACAGTAACTGGTGCTGGTGGTGGTGTCATTTTCACACCATCAATCTCAAGCCATGATGCTAAGGAAATGGTTGAGGACTTGCGTGCCAAGTTGTCAGAAAGTGATCGTATCTTGCCAGGTGGTTATATCTACCTGTCCGATTTACTTAGCACACCAGCTATCTTGAAAAATATTGGACGCATTATTGCCAAGAGCTTTATGGACCAAAAAATTGATGCAGTTATGACTGTAGCGACTAAGGGTGTTCCTCTTGCAAATGCAGTTGCCAATGTCCTCAATGTTCCCTTTGTTATTGTGCGCCGTGACCTGAAAATTACCGAAGGTTCAACTGTCAGCGTCAACTATGTATCCGGTTCAAGTGGAGACCGCATTGAGAAAATGTTTCTTTCAAAACGCAGTCTCAAGGCAGGTAGCCGTGTCTTGATTGTGGATGACTTCTTGAAAGGTGGCGGAACGGTCAACGGGATGATCAGCCTCTTGCGTGAGTTTGATTCAGAATTGGCTGGTGTAGCGGTCTTTGCGGACAATGCCCAAGAAGAACGTGAAAAGCAGTTTGATTACAAGTCACTCTTGAAGGTAACCAATATTGATGTCAAGAACCAAGCCATCGATGTTGAGGTTGGCAATATCTTTGACGAAGATAAATAAGAGATAGAACTAAAGGTTGGAACGATAGTCCCAGCCTTTCTTTGCAAATAGAATAGAAGGAAGCTTATGAAAACACCATTTATCAATAAAGAAGATTTAGAAAAGATTGTTGCCGAGTTCCCGACTCCCTTTCACTTGTATGATGAGAAGGGAATTCGTGAGAAGGCAAGAGCCGTCAATCAAGCCTTTTCGTGGAACAAGGGCTTTAAGGAATATTTTGCAGTTAAGGCTACTCCAACTCCAGCTATTTTGAAAATTCTCCAAGAGGAAGGCTGTGGTGTGGACTGCTCTAGTTATGTGGAGCTTTTGATGAGCCATAAACTGGATTTTCCAGGTTCTGAGATCATGTTCTCTTCAAACAACACGCCAGATAAGGAATATGCCTATGCGCGTGAATTGGGTGCAACCATTAACTTGGATGCATTTGAAGATATTGAACATCTAGAGCGTGCAGCAGGGATTCCAGAAATCATCTCTTGTCGTTACAATCCTGGAGGCGTTTTTGAGCTAGGAACAGACATTATGGACAATCCTGGAGAAGCCAAGTTTGGCATGACCAAGGACCAGCTCTTTGAAGCTTTTGCCATCTTGAAGGAAAAAGGAGCCAAGACTTTTGGGATTCACTCCTTCCTAGCGTCCAATACCGTGACCCATCTCTATTATCCAGAGTTGGCGCGTCAGCTTTTTGAATTGGCTGTTGAAATCAAGGAAAAGTTGGGTATTTCGCTAGACTTTATCAATCTTTCTGGCGGTATTGGTGTTAACTATCGTCCAGACCAGGAGCCGAACGATATCGCCTTGATTGGTGAGGGAGTTCGTAAGGTGTATGAAGAGGTCCTTACGCCAGCAGGTCTTGGTCAGGTCAAGATTTTCACTGAATTGGGTCGTTTTATGTTGGCACCTCATGGGGCTCTAGTCACAAGAGTCACTCATAAGAAGGAAACCTACCGTACCTATCTAGGTGTGGATGCATCAGCAGTCAACCTCATGCGTCCAGCCATGTACGGCGCCTACCACCATATTACCAATATGACTCATCCAGAAGGACCAGCTGAAGTAGTAGATGTGGTTGGTTCACTCTGTGAAAACAATGATAAATTTGCAGTGAATCGCGAACTGCCTCATACAGAAATCGGTGATTTGCTGGTAATTCATGATACAGGTGCCCACGGATTTTCAATGGGATACCAGTACAACGCCAAACTTCGTTCTGCGGAAATCCTCTATACCGAAGAAGGTAAAGCCCGTCAAATCCGCCGTGCGGAGCGCCCTGAGGACTATTTTGCAACCTTATATGGCTTTGATTTTGAAGAATAAAATGATAAGTAATTGAAAATGAAATTGAAAAACAGATTGCTTTCTAAAAAATAGGCAAAAATCTTGTTTTTCCTTCAAGTCGTGATATAATAAAACTATAAAACGTTTTCAAGGAAGGTAACGATATGTCTGAAGAAACAATTGATTATGGACAAGTGACAGGAATGGTGCATTCGACAGAAAGTTTTGGGGCGGTAGATGGCCCTGGTATTCGCTTTATTGTCTTTTTGCAGGGCTGTCACATGCGTTGCCAGTATTGCCACAACCCAGACACTTGGGCTATGGAGTCCAATAAATCACGTGAACGGACGGTAGATGATGTTTTGACAGAGGCCTTGCGCTACCGCGGTTTCTGGGGGAATAAGGGTGGGATTACAGTCAGTGGAGGAGAAGCCCTCTTGCAGATTGATTTCTTGATTGCCCTTTTTACCAAGGCCAAAGAACACGGAATCCACTGTACCTTGGATACCTGTGCCCTTCCTTTCCGTAATAAACCACGTTACCTTGAGAAGTTTGACAAACTCATGGCTGTCACTGACTTGGTCCTCTTGGATATCAAGGAAATCAACGAAGAACAGCACAAGATTGTCACTAGCCAAACCAATAAAAATATCTTGGCCTGTGCCCAATATCTATCAGATATTGGAAAACCTGTCTGGATTCGCCACGTGCTAGTTCCAGGATTGACAGACAGAGACGATGACCTGATTGAACTTGGGAAATTCGTCAAGACCCTCAAAAATGTGGATAAGTTTGAAATTCTACCTTATCACACCATGGGTGAATTCAAATGGCGTGAATTGGGAATTCCATATTCCCTCGAAGGAGTCAAACCACCAACAGCAGACCGCGTTAAGAACGCTAAAAAACTCATGGATACCGAAAGTTACCAAGACTATATGAAACGTGTACATGGATAAAAAAGAAGCCTGATGGAAACATCGGGCTTTTGATACTCAATGAAAATCAAAGAGCAAACTAGGAAGCTAGCCGCAGGCTGCTCAAAACATGGTTTTGAGGTTGTGGATAGAACTGACGAAGTCAGCTCAAAACACTGTTTTGAGGTTGTAGATAAGACTGACGAAGTCAGTAACACATCTACGGCAAGGCGAAGCTAACGTGGTTTGAAGAGATTTTCGAAGAGTATGACTTGCAAAAAAGACTTAGCAAACCAGCTAAGCCTTTTTCTTCTTATCTCGAACGTTGTTTTCCAGCGTTGCGATTTTTGTGTTTTTTCTTGCTTGTGATAGCAGTTGGTTGTTCAGGGGTGACGTCTTTTCGTCCATTTGGTGTTGAGAAAGCACGTGCTTTTGGTGGATTCTTAGCCAATTCTTCACGGACTTTTTTGCGAAGTTTTGGACGAACGATATAGTTGACGATAAATTGTTGGAGAATCATCATGAAACCACCAACAACCCAGTAAAGTGTGACACTAGCTGGTGAGAAAAGGGAGAAGACGACGATCATGAGTGGGCTCATGTAAATCATTTTCTTGATTTGTTCTCTTTGCATTTCATCTTCTACTCCGTGAAGTGAAAGGAGCGATTGAAGATAGTAAAGAATACCAGCACAGGCAACCAAAATCATACTTGGAGAACCTAGAGGAATTCCTAGGTAGCTTGCTTGAGCAACACCTTCAGTATGTTGGGCAGCAAAGTAGATAGCTGAGAAGAAAGGCATTTGAAGGAGGATAGGGAAACATCCTACACCACCAAACATGCTGATGCCGTGCTCTTTTTGAGCGGCAAAGAGAGCTTGTTGAGCTTCGAGTTTTTCTTCTTGAGTAGTCGCTTCCTTGAGACGTGTTTGGTGTGGCTCAAGGACGTGCTTGAGGGCATTCATCTTTTCAGAGTGAAGTGTCGCCTTCCATGATTGGTAGATACCAAGTGGCAAGATAATCAAGCGGACGATAATGGTTACGATAATGATAGCAACACCAAAACCAAGTCCCTTGTCATTGGCGAAGTACTTGATAGCTTCAGCCATAGGCGCTCCGATAGTATTCCAAACCAATCCTGTTGGCTGGCCTGTGGCTTTATCGACATTGACACAGCCAGTTAAGACTAGCAACATAGCCATTCCCATAGCTGAGAGGGCAAAACGTTTAATAGCTTTCAATTTGTTCATTCCTTCTTTTAAAAATAATACCTTTCTATTCTACTGTTTTTTTACAAAATATACAATAGTTCTAGAGACCTAATTTGCGATTTTAAAGTCAGGGTAGGGAGGAAAGTTACTTAGTTTGACATCTAAGTAGCTGACTTTTGAAAAAGGTGTGGGTCCTTTGCGGATTTCTTGGATAAATTTTGCCATGGTAGCAGATGAGTCTGCTTGGGCTAAAATTTCCACTGTGCCATCGTCGTTATTCCATACTCGACCTGTGATGCCACCAATTTCAAGTGCCAAGCTGTAAACACCCCAACGAAAGCCGACTCCCTGCACCCTACCTTGGGCAATCATTCTAACCTTTTGCATACCAAACCCCTTTGATTGTGTTATAATATTTCTATGACTATTATAACCTCAAAAGCCAATTCTGTGGTAAAAAGTGCCAAGAAATTACACCAAAAAAAATACCGCAAGTCTTCCTATTTGATTGAAGGCTGGCACTTGTTTGAAGAATCTGTTCAAGCTGGAGTGACGATTGAGAAAATCTTTGCCCTAGAAAGTTATCGAGAACAGTTAGTTGCTTTTCCGCAAACTGTCTGGGTGTCAGAGGATATTTTGCTAGATTTGGCGGATTCTCAGACTCCACAGGGAATTGTTGCGGTGGTTCAAAAAGAAGAAGTAGGGCAAGCTGACTTTAGTCAGGGCAAGTTCTTGTTTTTGGAAGATGTGCAAGATCCTGGTAATGTGGGAACTATCATTCGGACTGCGGATGCAGCAGGTTTTACTGGAGTGATTGTTTCAGAAAAGTCGGCAGATATCTACAGTCTCAAGACTCTACGTTCCATGCAAGGCAGTCATTTTCATCTGCCTATTTACCGGATGTCTAGTCAAGCGCTTCTTAAGGAAACCAAAGAGGCAGGTATCCCAGTGCTGGCAACAACTCTATCTAAAGATTCTGTTGATTACAGAGAACTGCCTCCTATAGAAAATTTTGTACTAGTTATGGGGAATGAGGGTCAAGGAATTAGTCCCCTCATGGCTGAGAGTGCAGACCAGTTGGTTCACATTAGTATGAAGGGTCAGGCGGAGAGTTTGAATGTTGCTGTTGCAGCCGGTATTTTAATTTTCCATTTAAGCTAATTTTAACTTTCTTTGTTATAATCAAGGAAAGGTGTTCATAGAAAAGGAGAAAAGATGAATCACACTATTATTCATGACCGCGCAGGTCTCAATCAATTTTACGCTAAAGTTTATGCCTTTGTTGGTCTGGGGATCGGACTATCTGCTTTGGTATCAGGCCTTATGTTGACGGTCTTTCAGTCTCAGTTGGTTTACTTTTTGATGCAGGGACGTCTCTGGTTGACCATTGCTACTTTTGCGGAGTTGGCCTTGGTTTTTGTTGCCAGTAGCATGGCCTTAAAGAATAGTCCAGCGGCTCTTCCAGTATTTTTACTTTACTCTGTTTTAAACGGCTTTACACTCAGTTTTGTGGTGGCTTTCTATACTCCGGGCACAGTTTTATCTGCCTTTGTATCAAGCGCCCTTCTCTTCTTTGTCATGGCGGCAGTTGGCATGTTCACCAAGAAAGACTTGAGTGGACTTGGTCGGGCTATGATGGCGGCGCTTATCGGTTTGCTGATTGCCATGGTAGTTAATATTTTCTTGGCTAGTGGTTTCTTTGATTATATGATTAGCGTAGCCATGGTCTTGGTCTTCTCTGGGCTGATTGCTTGGGACAACCAAAGAATTCGTCTCGCTTATGAACAATCACAAGGCCGTGTAGCGACAGGTTGGGTTGTGTCAATGGCTCTCAGTATCTATCTTGATTTTATCAATCTCTTCCTAAGTATTCTACGTATCTTCGGTCGTAATGACTAGAAGGTCCCTAACATCAGTGTTCGAAGGAACACTGATTTTTTTCGTATTTGCTCTTTCCTTTTCTTGAAAATAGGTGTATAATGCTTTTAATTAATTTTTTGAGGAGTAGTTTATGAAGAAAAGTTTTATTCATCAACAAGAAGAGATTTCCTTTGTCAAAAACACTTTTACCCAGTATTTGAAAGATAAGTTAGAAGTTGTCGAAGTTCAAGGTCCTATCTTGAGCAGGGTTGGCGACGGGATGCAGGATAATTTATCAGGTGTGGAGAATGCCGTATCGGTCAAGGTTCTCCAAATTCCTGATGCTACTTATGAAGTGGTACATTCACTTGCTAAATGGAAACGCCATACCTTGGCTCGTTTTGGTTTCGGTGAAGGTGAAGGTCTTTTCGTCCACATGAAGGCCCTTCGTCCAGACGAAGATTCGCTTGATGCGACTCACTCTGTTTATGTTGACCAGTGGGACTGGGAAAAAGTCATTCCAAATGGACAACGCAACATTGCCTACCTAAAAGAAACAGTTGAGAAGATTTACAAGGCTATTCGCCTGACTGAGCTAGCTGTTGAAGCCCGCTATGACATCGAATCAATCTTGCCAAAACAAATCACTTTTATCCATACAGAGGAGTTGGTCGAGCGCTACCCAGACTTGACGCCGAAAGAGCGTGAAAATGCTATCTGTAAAGAATTTGGAGCAGTCTTCTTGATTGGTATCGGTGGTGAATTACCAGACGGTAAACCGCACGATGGACGTGCACCAGACTACGATGACTGGACAAGTGAGTCTGAAAATGGCTATAAGGGTCTGAATGGCGATATTCTTGTTTGGAATGAGTCTCTGGGTGGAGCCTTTGAATTGTCTTCTATGGGGATTCGTGTAGATGAAGAAACTCTTCGCCGTCAGGTAGAAATCACCGGTGATGAGGACCGTTTAGAATTGGAATGGCACAAGGCTCTATTGAATGGCCTATTCCCGTTGACAATCGGTGGAGGAATTGGACAATCTCGTATGGCTATGTTCCTACTTCGCAAGAAACACATCGGAGAAGTGCAAACAAGTGTTTGGCCTCAAGAAGTTCGCGATACTTACGAAAATATTTTGTAGAGAATCGAACCGCAAGGTTCGATTTTCTTTCTCTTTTCGCCCATAATTTGGTATAATAAACGGTATGAAAATCGTATCAGGAATCTATGGGGGACGTCCCCTCAAGACACTAGAAGGCAAGACGACAAGACCAACTTCGGATAAGGTTAGGGGAGCTATTTTTAACATGATTGGTCCCTACTTTGAAGGTGGACGAGTCTTGGACCTGTATGCAGGTAGTGGTGGTTTATCTATCGAGGCAGTATCGCGTGGCATATCCAGCGCTGTTTTGGTGGAGCGAGACCGTAAGGCTCAGGCTATCGTGGCTGAAAATATTCAGATGACCAAGGAAGTTGGAAAATTTCAACTCCTCAAGATGGAGGCGGAAAGGGCTCTGGAGCAGGTATCTGGGGAATTCGATCTCATTTTCTTAGACCCTCCTTATGCCAAGGAACAAATCGTAGCAGATATTGAAAAAATGGCTGAGAGAGACCTTTTTTCTGAAGATGTCATGGTCGTGTGTGAGACGGATAAGGCCGTTGAACTTCCAGAAGAAATTGCCTGCCTGGGCATCTGGAAGGAAAAGATTTATGGAATTAGTAAGGTGACAGTCTATGTCAGATAAGATTGGCTTATTCACAGGCTCATTTGATCCGATGACAAATGGGCATCTGGATATCATTGAACGGGCGAGCAGACTTTTTGATAAGCTCTATGTCGGTATTTTTTTAAATCCCCACAAACAGGGATTTCTCCCTCTTAAAAATCGTAAACGGGGGCTAGAAAAGGCTTTGGAACATTTGGAAAATGTTGAAGTCGTGTTTTCACATGATGAATTGGTGGTTGATGTTGCAAAAAGACTGGGGGCTACCTTTCTGGTACGAGGCTTGAGAAATGCAACGGATTTGCAATATGAAGCCAGTTTCGATTACTACAATCATCAGCTGTCTCCTGATATAGAAACCATTTATTTACATAGCCGACCTGAACATCTCTATATCAGTTCATCAGGTGTTAGAGAGCTTTTGAAGTTTGGTCAGGATATTGCCTGCTATGTTCCTGATAGTATTTTGGAGGAAATAAGAAATGAAAAAAAAGATTAGATGGCCCTTATATGTCATTGCGGCCTTAATTGTGACTTTCTTGGCATTTGTAGTGCCCTTGCCCTACTATATAGAAGTTCCAGGTGGTTCGGAAGATATTCGCCAAGTCCTTAAAGTCAATGACACAGAAGATAAGGAAGCTGGTGCCTATCAATTTGTTACGGTTGGTGTCCAGCACGCTACTTTAGCCCATATGATTTATGCGTGGTTGACGCCTTTTACAGATATTCGTAGTGCCCAAGAGACTACAGGTGGCTCTTCTGATGTTGAATTTATGCGGATTAATCAATTCTACATGCAAACATCGCAAAATATGGCCAAGTATCAAGGGCTAAAAACAGCTGGTAAGGATATTGAACTAAAATATCTTGGGGTTTATGTTTTGACTGTGACGGATAATTCGACCTTTAAAGGGATTCTCAACATCTCTGATACAGTTACCGCAGTCAATGATCAGACCTTCGACAGTTCCAAAGATTTGATTGATTACGTCAATTCTCAAAAACTAGGGGACTCCGTCAAGGTCACCTATGAAGAGGATGGGCAAACCAAGTCTGCAGAAGGAAAAATCATTACCCTAGAAAATGGCAAAAATGGAATTGGAATCGGCTTGATTGACCGTACAGAAGTGACCAGTGATGTCCCAATTAGCTTTTCAACAGCTGGTATTGGCGGTCCAAGTGCAGGTCTTATGTTTAGTCTGGCTATCTATACTCAAATAGCTGACCCAGGCCTTCGTAATGGCCGCATTGTTGCCGGTACAGGAACTATTGACCGCGATGGGAATGTGGGGGACATTGGAGGTATTGATAAGAAAGTTGTAGCTTCGGCTAGAGAAGGTGCTGCTATTTTCTTTGCCCCTGATAACCCTGTTAGCGAAGAAGAACAAAAAGCGCATCCAGATGCGAAAAACAACTACCAAACAGCCCTAGAAGCAGCCAAAACAATCAAGACAGATATGAAAATCGTGCCAGTTAAAACCCTACAAGATGCAATTGATTACTTGAAAAACAATCCCTAGTTTTTAAGTGAAGTTTCCAAACTAGCGCACAAACAGAGAAGATGGTATAATAGTCAAATGGTTCAATTATTATTCACTCTAAGCAGTCACATGCTCTTTATTTATGTGAGTTTTTACCTTTTAAAGGATCTTGTTAGATGGGAAAAGGTTTTAAAAGTGACAGCTGAGAATACAGGAAAAGTTCGTTTACTAGTAGCCTTTTTCAGCATTGTAATGGGCTATATCTTGAGTTCTTTCTTTATCAGCCTATATCAGTTGTGGCAAGAAGCGCTTAGAGGATTATTATAAAATCAAATGTAAAGGAAATAAGTATGGAAAAAATTGTGGTTCAAGGTGGCGATAATCGTCTGGTAGGAAGTGTTACGATCGAAGGAGCAAAGAATGCAGTCTTGCCTTTGTTGGCAGCGACTATTCTAGCAAGTGAAGGAAAGACCGTCTTGCAGAATGTTCCTATCTTGTCAGATGTTTTCACTATGAATCAGGTGGTTCGTGGTTTAAATGCCAAGGTGGATTTTAATGAAGAAGCTCATCTTGTTGAGGTGGACGCGACTGGCGATATCACTGAGGAAGCTCCTTACAAGTATGTCAGCAAGATGCGTGCATCTATCGTTGTCTTGGGACCAATTCTTGCCCGTGTAGGTCATGCTAAGGTATCCATGCCAGGTGGTTGTACGATTGGTAGCCGCCCTATTGATCTTCATTTGAAAGGTCTAGAAGCTATGGGGGCTAAGATTAGTCAGACAGCTGGTTATATCGAAGCCAAGGCTGATCGCTTACATGGAGCTCATATCTATATGGATTTCCCAAGTGTTGGTGCTACGCAAAACTTGATGATGGCAGCGACGCTGGCTGATGGGGTCACAGTGATTGAAAATGCTGCGCGTGAGCCTGAGATTGTTGACCTAGCCATTCTCCTCAATGAAATGGGAGCTAAGGTTAAGGGTGCTGGTACAGAGACCATTACCATTACCGGTGTTGAGAAACTTCATGGTACGACTCACAATGTAGTGCAAGACCGTATCGAAGCCGGAACCTTTATGGTAGCTACTGCCATGACTGGTGGTGATGTCTTAATTCGAGACGCTGTCTGGGAGCACAACCGTCCCTTGATTGCCAAATTGCTTGAAATGGGAGTGGAAGTGACAGAGGAAACTGAAGGAATTCGAGTTCGTTCTCAACTAGAAAATCTAAAAGCTGTTCATGTGAAAACCTTGCCCCACCCAGGATTTCCAACAGATATGCAGGCTCAATTTACAGCCTTGATGACCGTCGCAAAAGGGGAATCAACTATGGTGGAGACAGTTTTCGAAAATCGTTTCCAACATCTAGAAGAAATGCGTCGCATGGGCTTGCACTCTGAGATTATCCGTGATACAGCTCGTATTGTTGGTGGTCAACCTTTGCAGGGGGCAGAAGTTCTTTCAACTGATCTTCGTGCCAGTGCTGCCTTGATTTTGACAGGTTTGGTAGCACAAGGAAAAACTGTAGTTGGTAAATTGGTTCACTTGGATAGAGGTTACTACCGTTTCCATGAGAAGTTGGCACAGCTAGGTGCTAAGATTCAGCGGATTGAGGCAAGTGATGAAGATGAATAAGAAATCAAGCTACGTAATCAAGCGTTTACTTCTAGTCATTTTGGTACTGTTTTTAGGTGCTCTAGCCCTAGGTATCGGCTTAATGGTAGGTTATGGAATCTTGGGCAAGGGTCAAGATCCATGGGCTATCCTGTCTCCAGCAAAATGGCAGGAATTGATTCATAAATTTACAGGAAATTAGGCTGGAGAACCAGTCTTTTTCTAGAGATAAGGAGAAAAATGGATAAAAAAACAAGACAGACACTGATCGGACTGCTAGTGTTATTACTCTTATCTGCGGGAAGCTATTATATCAAGCAGATGCAATCGACATCTAATAGTCCTAAAACCAAACTTAGTCAGAAAAAACAAGCGTCTGAAGCTCCTAGTCAAGAGTTGGCAGAGAGTGTCCTAACAGATGCAGTCAAAAGCCAAATAAAAGGGAGTCTTGAGTGGAATGGCTCAGGTGCTTTTATCGTCAATGGTAATAAAACAAATCTAGATGCCAAGGTTTCAAGTAAACCTTACGCTGATAATAAAACAAAGACAGTGGGCAAGGAAACAGTGCCAACCGTAGCTAATGCCCTCTTGTCTAAGGCTACTCGCCAGTACAAGAATCGTGAAGAAACTGGGAATGGTTCGACTTCATGGACTCCTCCAGGCTGGCATCAGGTTAAGAATCTAAAGGGTACTTATACCCATGCGGTCGATAGAGGTCACTTGTTAGGCTATGCCTTAATCGGTGGCTTGGATGGTTTTGATGCCTCGACAAGCAATCCTAAAAACATTGCTGTTCAAACAGCCTGGGCAAATCAGGCTCAAGCCGAGGATTCGACTGGTCAAAACTACTATGAAAGCATGGTACGTAAGGCCTTGGACCAAAACAAGCGTGTCCGTTACCGTGTAACTCTTTATTATGCTTCAAACGAGGATTTAGTTCCTTCAGCTTCACAGATTGAAGCCAAGTCTTCAGACGGAGAATTGGAATTTAATGTTCTAGTTCCCAATGTTCAAAAGGGGCTTCAACTGGATTACCGAACTGGAGAAGTAACGGTAACTCAGTAAAAGATAACATAAACTCCTATGTCACTTGTGGATGTAGGAGTTCTTTCTTACTAGTTTAAGCAGGGATACAATAGACACTGATACTCAAAGAAAATCAAAGTGCAAACTAGGAAGCTAGCCGCAGGTTGCTCAAAGCACAGCTTTGAGGTTGCAGATGAAGCTGACGTTGTTTGAAGAGATTTTCGAAGAGTATGAGAAAAAATAATATGTACTGGACTAGATTTTGTGATATAATAAAGGATAAGTTACTATTTTAGGAGAAGAACTATGGAAGACCCAAGTAGTCAGAATTTGTTGCTACAATTTGTTTTATTGTTTATCTTGACGGTGTTAAATGCCTTTTTCTCAGCCACAGAAATGGCCATGGTTTCACTTAACCGTGCGCGGGTGGAACAAAAGGCAGAAGAAGGAGATAAACGCTATATTCGTCTGCTGAAGGTGCTAGAAAATCCTAACCACTTTTTATCAACTATTCAAGTAGGGATTACCCTGATTACGATCTTATCAGGTGCGAGTTTGGCAGAAACTCTAGGACGAGAAATTGCATCTTGGCTTGGAAATGGCGAAACAGCTTATGCCGTTGCAAGTTTTCTATCTTTAGCATTTTTGACTTATATTTCCATCGTTTTTGGGGAATTGTATCCTAAGAGAATCGCTCTTAATCTAAAGGATGCCTTGGCGATTCGTACAGCGCCAGTTATCATTGGGCTGGGGAAACTAGTTAGTCCCTTTGTTTGGCTCCTGTCTGCATCTACCAATCTCTTGAGTCGCTTGACTCCTATGACCTTTGACGATGCTGACGAAAAAATGACCCGTGATGAAATTGAGTACATGTTGACAAATAGTGAAGAAACACTAGATGCTGACGAAATTGAGATGTTACAAGGGATTTTTTCTCTAGATGAACTGATGGCCAGAGAAGTCATGGTTCCTCGAACGGATGCCTTTATGGTCGATATTCAGGATGATAGTCAAACCATCATCCAAAGTATTTTAAAGCAAAATTATTCTCGTATCCCTGTCTATGATGGAGACAAGGATAACGTGATTGGGATCATTCACACCAAGAGTCTCCTTAAGGCGGGCTTTGTGGACGGTTTTGACAATATTGTTTGGAAGAAAATCTTACAAGATCCACTTTTTGTTCCTGAAACTATTTTTGTGGATGACTTATTAAAAGAACTGCGCAATACTCAAAGACAAATGGCAATCTTGCTAGATGAATACGGTGGGATGGCTGGTTTGGTGACCCTGGAAGACCTCTTAGAGGAAATCGTTGGGGAAATCGATGACGAAACAGATAAGGCTGAAATCGAAGTTCATAAAATTGGAGAAGATACTTATATTGTTCAAGGTACCATGAATCTCAATGATTTTAATGACTACTTTGATGTTGAACTGGAAAGTGATGACGTTGATACCATCGCTGGTTATTATTTGACAGGAGTTGGGACCATTCCAACGACTGAGAGACTCAGTTATGAATTAGTCAGCCAAAACAAACAACTTATCCTAACCAATGATAAGGTGAAAAATGGACGTGTTACCAAGGTAAAAGTCCAAATTACCGAAGTTGAAATAGAAGAAGAAACAGAGTAAACTAGAGGCTTTTGTCACCAGGTGTGACGAAGCTTTTTCAGTTGATTTCAAAAGGAAATTGTGTCCTCGAAAAACTCAGCCCCAAACTTGCCCCAAAAGTTTTTTAAAGTTATACGTATTTATTCAAGGAAAAAGAAAAAAGCCCTTTAAATTGGGCTTTCTGTTTAAATGAAACCTGATAAATCAAGTTAAAGAAGGCGGTAGACGGATTTGAACCGACGATCAAGCTTTTGCAGAGCCGTGCCTTACCACTTGGCTATACCGCCTTAACGTTTATTATTATACCTTGAAAATGATTTTCAGTCAATAGCTTTTTCAGATTTTTTGTATCAATAAGCCTAAATATTCTGAAAATTCGTTTACTTTTCTTGAAATCTATGATATAATTGATGATAACCTATACTTTATTTATAAGAGGAGTAAATAAATGAAAAAAAGTCAAGTGCTTGCTGTAGCGGGAGCTACCTTATTAGCGTCAGGAGTTCTAGCTGCGTGTTCAAACACTAGTTCAAATAATGCTAAACTAGCAAAAGATTACCAATATGTTTATCAAACAGATCCAGAAACCTTGGATTATATCGTCAGCAATATCGATTCAACATCATTCGTCACAACAAATGCTGTAGATGGTTTGTTGGCTAATGATAAATATGGTAACCTGGTTCCTTCTATTGCTGAATCATGGACAGTTTCAAAAGATGGTTTGACTTATACCTATAAAATCCGTAAGGATGCTAAATGGGTGACAGCAGAGGGAGAAGAATACGCTCCTGTAACTGCTAAAGACTTCGTTACTGGTTTGAAACACGCCGTAGATGGAAAATCAAAAGGACTTTCAATCGTTAGCTCTTCTATTAAGGGATTAGAAGCCTATATCAAGGGTGAAACAAGCGATTTTTCAACCGTTGGAGTAAAAGCGCTTGATGATCAAACACTAGAATATACTTTGAACCAGCCAGAAACTTTCTGGAATGACAAGACCACTAGTGGTATTTTGATGCCGGTTAATGAAGAATTCTTAACTTCAAAAGGGGAAGGTTTTGGTGCCCCAACCGATGCTAACTCTATTCTTTATAACGGTCCATTTGTCTTAAAATCTGTAACTCCAAAATCATCTATCGAGATGGCTAAAAATGATGCTTACTGGGACAAAGAAAATGTAAAAATTGAGAACGTTAAGTTCACTTTCTGGGATGGTAAGGACCAAGATGTGATTGCTAAAGGTTTTGCCGATGGTCAATATAGCAAGGCCCGTATCTTCCCTACAAGTTCTACATATGAAAAATATGCAGCTGACTTTAAAGATAACATTTACTTTAATGAACCAGGTGCGGGTGTTGCAACTGTCAGCTTGAATTATGGCCGTACAACCTATAACCACACTGCCAAAACAAGTGATGCTCAAAAGACATCTACTCAGAAAGCATTGCTAAACAAGGAATTCCGTCAAGCCTTGAACTTTGCTGTCGATCGCAATTCTTACTCAGCTCAAACAAATGGTACTGATGGAGCTGCAGTAGCCATCCGTAATACGTTTGCACCTTATAATCTTCAAGTTGGTAAGAAAACATTTGGTGAATTGGTACAAGATAGCTTGGCTAAGACAAATTCTTCTACTTGGTCAAACGTGTCTCTAGCAGATTCTCAAAATGGACTTTACAATGAAGAAAAAGCGAAAGAAGTCTTTGCTAAAGCAAAATCAAGCCTACAAGCTGAAGGTGTTGAATTCCCAATCCACTTGGATGCCTTGGTTATCCAAGAATCAACAGCGGTTGTAAACCGTGTTCAATCATTGAAACAATCAATTGAAAAAGTATTGGGTTCAGATAATGTTGTTGTAGACTTACAACAAATGACTCAAGCAGAAGCTTTACCAATTTCATTTAGCGCTCCAACAGCTAAAGAGCAAGACTGGGATATCCATACCTTGCTAGGATGGAACCCTGACTATCAAGATCCTTCTACTTTCTTGGATCAATTCGTCCTTAAGGGAGGAAGCACTCGTCTTTACCTTGGTATTGACCAAAACACAGATGCATCAGTAGTAAGCAAACTTGGTTTAGCTGACTATGGAAAATTACTTGATGACGCAAACAGCGAAAACCAAGATGTTCAAAAACGTTATGAAAAATACGCGGTGGCACAAGCTTGGTTGACTGATAATGCTTTGACAATTCCAGTAATGGCTTCTCCTAAAGAAACAGCCGTTTCATATGTTTCAAAAGTTCTACCATTTAGCTCTTCATATTCAGTAGCCGGCCTTAAAGGTGAAAATTCAGGATACTTGAAGTACACTGAAGTTGGTGAAAAAGCAATCACCAAAGAAGAGTATGAAAAAGCTCGTGAAAAATGGTTGAAAGAAAAGACTGAGTCAAACGAGAAAGCTCAAAAAGAATTGGCAAGTCATGTGAAGTAAATAATTTTCAATAGAACTTTCTCTCCATGAGGAGAAGGTTCTTTTGGGATTTTTAAAGGAAATGATATGAAAAAATATATTTTTATGCGTGTTTTGCGGTCATTGGTTTCTATCTTCTTAGTAACAACCTTGACTTACACGATTATCTATACAATGGTTCCTCGAAAATTGATTTTCAAACAGGATACCAACTATAACAAGATTGCGACAACTGCTGATAAACGTGATAACTATGAGAATACTGTTTATGAGCGTATGGGCTATATCGAGTACTACGATACCAAAGAGTTGCAAGAAAAAGCTAGCCAGATGGATGCTTCTGTAACAGTTGAAGCCAATGATACCAACAAGGCTATCTATGAAAAATACATCAAACAAATCGGTCATGGTTGGACCCTGGGAGAATTTACTGAAAGTGGCCAATTCTACGCTACGCGTGAAATCCCGATTTTTGAACGTGTTTTTCACTTCTATGCTAACTTGATTGACATTGATCATACAAATAAAATTCAAGACCCTGAAAATCCAGACTTGAAACGTTACCTTCGTTTTGAAAACGATCCAGCGATCGGATGGTCCTTGGTCGGTTCAGGAACAAAACACAAATATCTCTTGTACTTCAACAGTCAGTTCCCGTTTGTGCATCAAAACTTTGTGAACATTAATTTAGGTGACTCTTATCCAACCTATGCTAATAGCCCTGTTTTACAGGTCATTACTCAAGGACAAGGGCAAACAAAAACATCTCAAGTTCAGTTCCCAACAGGTAAGAAAACTTCTTCTGTAAATATTTACTCAAGAACCTACAAATCGCCTAGTCAGGCTGATTCTCGTGAAGTAGCTAACTATGGGAAAGATGACCCATATACTGCAACTGAAAGCAACTACCAATATCCTTCTATGATTGCTAGCTCTGCAGTCATTGGATTGATTGGTTTGGTGATTTCTTATGCGATTGCCGTGCCACTTGGTTCAGCTATGGCTCGCTTCAAGAATACTTGGATTGATAGCTTCTCAACAGGGTTTTTGACCTTCTTGATGGCCCTTCCAACCATTGCCTTGGTTTACATTGTTCGTTTGATTGGATCATCAATTGGTCTTCCAGATTCATTCCCTATTTTGGGTGCTGGAGATTGGCGTTCGTATGTTTTACCAGCAGTGATTCTTGGTTTGTTGGGTGCTCCTGGTACAGCTATTTGGATTCGTCGTTACATGATTGACTTGCAATCACAGGACTTTGTTCGTTTTGCTCGTGCCAAAGGTTTGTCTGAAAAAGAAATTTCAAACAAACACATCTTTAAAAATGCCATGGTTCCGCTGGTTTCAGGAATTCCTGGTGCCGTTATCGGGGTTATTGGTGGTGCAACCCTTACTGAAACAGTCTTCGCCTTCCCAGGTATGGGTAAAATGTTGATTGACTCTGTAAAAGCATCTAATAACTCTATGGTCGTTGGTCTTGTCTTCATCTTTACATGTATTTCTATCTTCTCACTTCTTTTGGGAGATATTTGGATGACTATTATTGACCCACGTATTAAATTGACTGAGAAAGGAGGCAAATAATGTCTACAATCGATAAAGAAAAATTTCAGTTTGTAAAACGTGACGATTTTGCCTCTGAAGCTATTGATGCGCCAGCTTATTCATACTGGGGTTCAGTGTTTAGACAATTTATGAAGAAGAAATCAACTGTAGTCATGTTGGGAATCTTGGTAGCTATCATTTTGATGAGTTTCATCTACCCAATGTTTTCTAAGTTTGATTTCAATGATGTCAGCAAGGTAAACGACTTTAGTGCTCGTTATATCAAGCCAAATGCTGAGCATTGGTTCGGTACAGACAGTAACGGTAAATCTCTTTTTGACGGTGTCTGGTTCGGAGCTCGTAACTCTATCCTCATTTCTGTGATTGCGACAGTGATTAACTTGGTTATCGGTGTTTTTGTCGGTGGTATTTGGGGAATTTCAAAATCAGTTGACCGCGTGATGATGGAAGTTTATAACGTCATCTCAAATATTCCATCTCTTTTGATTGTCATTGTCTTGACTTACTCAATCGGAGCTGGATTCTGGAATCTGATTTTTGCCATGAGTGTAACAACATGGATTGGGATTGCCTTCATGATCCGTGTACAAATCTTGCGTTATCGTGATTTGGAATACAATTTGGCGTCACGTACTTTGGGAACGCCAACCTTGAAGATTGTTGCCAAAAATATCATGCCTCAATTGGTATCTGTTATTGTGACAACCATGACTCAAATGCTTCCAAGCTTTATCTCATACGAAGCCTTCTTGTCATTCTTCGGTCTTGGATTACCGATTACCGTGCCAAGTTTGGGTCGTTTGATTTCAGATTATTCACAAAACGTAACAACCAATGCTTACTTGTTCTGGATTCCATTGACAACTCTTGTCTTGGTATCCTTGTCCCTTTTCGTAGTTGGTCAAAACTTAGCGGATGCTAGTGATCCACGTACACATAGATAGGAGTAGAAATGACAAAAGAAAAAAATGTAATTTTGACTGCTCGCGATATTGTCGTGGAATTTGACGTTCGTGACAAAGTATTGACAGCCATTCGAGGCGTTTCCCTTGAACTAGTTGAAGGAGAAGTATTAGCCTTGGTAGGTGAGTCAGGATCAGGAAAATCTGTTTTGACAAAGACTTTCACAGGTATGCTTGAAGAAAATGGTCGCATTGCCCAAGGTAGTATTGACTACCGTGGTCAAGATTTGACAGCTTTATCTTCTCATAAAGATTGGGAACAAATTCGTGGGGCTAAGATTGCGACTATCTTCCAAGATCCAATGACTAGTTTGGATCCAATTAAAACAATTGGTAGTCAGATTACAGAAGTTATTGTAAAACACCAAGGAAAAACAGCTAAAGAAGCGAAAGAATTGGCGATTGACTACATGAATAAGGTTGGGATTCCAGACGCAGATAGACGTTTTGATGAATACCCATTCCAATATTCTGGAGGAATGCGTCAACGTATCGTCATTGCGATTGCCCTTGCCTGCCGACCTGATGTCTTGATCTGTGATGAGCCAACGACTGCCTTGGATGTAACTATTCAAGCTCAGATTATTGATTTGCTTAAATCCTTGCAAAACGAGTACCATTTCACAACAATCTTTATCACTCACGACCTTGGTGTGGTAGCAAGTATTGCGGATAAGGTAGCGGTTATGTATGCAGGGGAAATCGTTGAGTATGGAACTGTTGAGGAAGTCTTCTATGACCCTCGCCATCCATATACATGGAGTCTCTTGTCTAGCTTGCCTCAGCTTGCTGATGATAAGGGGGATCTTTACTCAATCCCAGGAACACCTCCGTCACTTTATACTGACCTGAAAGGGGATGCCTTTGCCTTGCGTTCTGACTATGCAATGCAGATTGACTTCGAACAAAAAGCTCCTCAATTCTCAGTATCAGAGACACATTGGGCTAAAACTTGGCTACTTCATGAGGATGCTCCAAAAGTAGAAAAACCAGCTGTGATTGCAAATCTCCATGATAAGATTCGTGAAAAAATGGGATTTGCCCATATGGCTGACTAGGAGGAAGGAAATGTCTGAAAAATTAGTAGAAATCAAAGATTTAGAAATTTCCTTCGGTGAAGGAAGTAAGAAGTTTGTCGCGGTTAAAAATGCTAATTTCTTTATTAACAAGGGAGAAACGTTCTCGCTTGTAGGTGAGTCAGGTAGTGGGAAAACAACTATTGGTCGTGCGATAATCGGTCTAAATGACACAAGTAATGGTGATATTATTTTTGATGGTCAAAAGATTAATGGTAAGAAATCGCGTGAACAAGCTGCGGAATTGATTCGTCGTATCCAGATGATTTTCCAAGACCCTGCGGCAAGTTTGAATGAACGTGCCACTGTTGATTATATTATTTCTGAAGGTCTTTACAATCATCATCTGTTCAAGGATGAAGAAGAACGTAAAGAGAAGGTACAAAATATTATCCGTGAAGTGGGTCTTCTTGCTGAGCACTTGACTCGTTACCCTCATGAGTTTTCAGGTGGTCAACGTCAACGTATCGGTATCGCCCGTGCCTTGGTGATGCAACCAGACTTTGTTATTGCGGATGAGCCCATTTCAGCCTTGGACGTTTCTGTTCGTGCCCAAGTCTTGAACTTGCTCAAAAAATTCCAAAAAGAACTTGGTTTGACCTATCTCTTTATCGCCCATGACTTGTCTGTCGTTCGTTTTATTTCAGATCGTATCGCAGTTATTTACAAGGGTGTTATTGTAGAGGTTGCTGAAACAGAAGAATTGTTTAACAATCCAATTCATCCATATACTCAGGCTTTGCTTTCAGCGGTACCTATCCCAGATCCAATCTTGGAACGCAAGAAGGTCTTGAAAGTATATGATCCAGATCAACATGATTATGAGACAGATAAGCCATCTATGGTAGAAATCCGTCCAGGTCACTATGTTTGGGCTAACCAAGCCGAATTGGCACGTTATCAACAAGGGTTAAACTAATAATGGTTTTATAATTTCCATGTCAACTTTTATGGAAATTATAAACCTTTTTTTGTTGGATTGATTTGGAAAAACTTTGAAAGAGTTTTCGAAAGAAATAGAATTCTTAGAAATCATTGAATTATAGTGAGATGAAATAAAATCTTAACAACTCGATTAGGAAAGTCAAATTAATTTCTAGAAAAGTTTTAGAAGTCGCGGCGTATTACTCTAGCTTCAATCTACTGTATTCTAATACTCTTCGAAAATCTCTTCAAACCACGTCAGCTCTATCTGCCACCTCAAAACAGTGTTTTGAGCAACCTGCGGCTAGCTTCTTAGTTTGCTTTTTGATTTTCATTGAGTATAATATCTACAATGTAAAAAACTCTAGCTATCAGTTCATTGATAGTTAGAGTTTTTTCTATTCATATGATTTAAGGAGTTTAAATAAGGCTTCTATTTCTGATGACGATGTAGCTGATTTAAGGTAAGCGTAATAAACTGTAAAAGTTATCTTATCCTTCGGTATAAGAGGGATTTTTATTAAATCATCATCTTCATCAGAAAGTGCGATATCAGCCAGTAAACTAAGGCCAATCCCTTTCTTTAAAAGTTCTTTAAGAATGACAATATCATCTGTCTTAAAGAATATTTCTGCCTTGTTTTGATGCTTTTGATTAAGCATTTCAAAAGCTTTCAGGTGAACAAAGTGTTCGTCTAAGAGTATAAAGGATTGATCTACTAATTCTTCAAAAGCGAGGGAAGGAACAGTGGCAAAAGGATGGTTCTTAGATAAAACGACATACAGTTCTTTATGAAATAGATCGTGTGTCTCTATTGAAGGATAATTGAGAGGTTCAATCAAACCGAGTAGGCTTGCATTAAGGTCTCCCTTAAGGAGAAGGTTTAATAACTCTACGGAGCCACCGCGGATAGGGCGTATCTTTTTTAAAAAATCGAATTTATCTTTTTCGTTTAAGGCAGCAAAGAGATACTGAATGATAATAGGAGGGAATCCTACAGTAGAGTATTGTGCCAAGGAGCGATTAATTTCTTTGCGAGTAGAAATGACCTCAGGTAAAATCAGTTCTGTATGCTTTAGAAGGATTTGTCCTTGAGGAGTTAGCTTGAAGGAACGATGCGAGGGGTCATGGTGAATCAATTTGCAGTTAAAGGATTCCTCTAAGCGCTTGATAGCATAAGAAATAGATGGTTGGCTGACTTTATGTTGTTTTGCTACTTCCGTATAGGATTGAAGCTGGCAGAGGTCATAAAAATATTGTAGATCTTTTAAATTCATATGGGTTCACTTTCATTAGTTGGAGAAGGAAAATAAGTGGAAAACAGCAGATAAATAATTTTTATCCGTATCCTACAATTTGACTATACGAGTATTCACCAGTTAAAATGTAAGTGAGTCAGGGATCTCAAAGATTATCTAAGATACTTTCAAAAATGACCAACATTTTTTCTCGTTTATCAATAGGGAGCTGTTTAATCTTCATGTTGATTCTTTTGAGTGAAAGATTGTCACTCTTATCAGAGGTTGATTCAAGGCTATCAAAATTGAAAAATTCCTCTGGGGTCATTTCTAGGGCGTCAATCACTTTTTCAAGACTGTGAATGGTCAGATTCACATTTTGGTTTTCAAGTTGATTGATATACTTAAGCCCGAGTCCTGCTTGTTCCGAAAGTTCTTCCTGGCTCATTTTATTCTGTGTTCGAAAATATTTCACTTTTTGGGAAATATATTGTTGTAAATAGTTTTTAGTTGTCATATAAATAGAATACAAGTTTTATATGACAAAAAACACCTTAAAAAATACAAAGTATTACATAACATACCTATATGATATTTATTTTAATTAGGATTGTCAATTTGTATGATTGGTTTATTTTACTCGAAACTTTTAGTAAAGAGAGATCATCGAGAGTTTGATGAGTTCAGAAATTTATAACATATGCGTATACAATTGTATTATTTAAACAACAACGTTTTACGAACAATTCGTTTCATGTGGTATAATATAAATAAAAAGGAGCTTGCACTATGACTTCACATGATATTTTAAACAATCCTTTCCTCAATAAAGGTACTGCCTTTACCTTAGAGGAGCGAAAGGAACTAGGCCTTATTGGTTTACTGCCACCGTATGTTCAAACGATTGAAGAACAAGCGGCGCAAACTTATGCACAAATGCAAACAAAAGCCAATGATTTGGAAAAACGTCTTTTCCTAATGGAAATTTTTAATACCAACAGGACTCTTTTCTATTACCTTTTTTCTCAACATTTGGAAGAATTCAATCCAATTGTATATGATCCAACCATTGCAGATACCATTGAAGGCTATAGTGATCTTTTTGTAGATCCCCAATATGCGGGATATCTTGATATCAATCATCCTGAAAATATTGAAGCTACTTTGAAAAACGCTGCCGGGGGTCGCGAGATTCGTCTCATTGTTGTAACAGATGCAGAAGGAATCCTTGGAATTGGCGACTGGGGAACAAATGGTGTCGATATTTCTGTTGGGAAATTGATGGTCTATACGGGTGCTGCTGGAATCGATCCTTCGATGGTCCTTCCTTTAGTCATTGATGCAGGGACTAACCGTGAAGAACTTCGTAACAATTCTAATTACTTAGGAAATCGTCACGAAAGGGTCCGCGGAGATCGTTACTACGACTTCATTGACCAATTTGTTCAAACAGCAGAACGTCTCTTTCCTAAACTCTACCTTCACTGGGAAGACTTCGGCCGCTTGAATGCTGCCAATATTCTTGAAAAATACCGGAAACAAATTCCGACCTTTAATGATGATATTCAAGGTACAGGAATCGTTACCTTGGGTGGTATCTTCGGTTCGCTGGATATTAGTGGTGAAAAATTAACAGATCAAGTTTATCTCTGCTATGGTGGTGGTACTGCGGGTGCAGGAATTGCCTCTCGTGTTCTTCGTGAAATGGTAAGTGAAGGTCTTTCTGAAGAAGAAGCTTATAAACGTTTCTTTATGGTTGATAAACAAGGTCTTCTCTTTGATGACATGGATGACTTGACACCAGAGCAAAAACCATTTGCTAAGAAACGTGCTGACTTTAGTAACGCAGATAAGTTGACTGACCTGCTTGAAGTAGTGAAGACTGTGAAGCCAACCATTCTTGTAGGAACTTCAACTCAGCCTAATACCTTCACTAAAGAAATAGTAGAAGCTATGTGTGAAAACACAGAACATCCAATGATCTTCCCTTTGTCAAACCCAACTAAATTGGCAGAAGCTAGTGCCAAAGATTTGATTGAATGGTCAGATGGTAAAGCTTTTGTCGCAACAGGAATTCCTGCTGATACGGTTTCTTATAAAGGTGTAGACTATGTGATTGGTCAAGCAAATAATGCCCTGATTTACCCAGGTCTTGGTCTAGGTATGCTGGCTTCTGAAGCAAGTCTTTTGACTGATGAAATGATTGGAGCAGCGGCGCATTCATTGAGTGGTATTGTCAATCCAGGCCAACCAGGAGCTCCTGTCTTGCCACCATTCAAGTATGTAGCAGATGTTTCTATTAAAGTAGCAGAAGCAGTCGCTAAAAAAGCACAAGAGCAAGATCTTGCACGCGCTAAGGAAACAGATATGGCCAAAGCAGTTCGTGATTTGAAGTGGTATCCAGAGTATAAATAATTCATTTCTGTTGCCTATCCTCGGGATACTTGGCTTGTTTTGGATATGTTAGCAATCTACAGAGTTGATAACCGAAAAGTAAAGTGATTGTCGTATTGACTATTGGTTTTAAACAGTATAAAATAACTGTCGATTTTTGTCCGACTGCTAATAGTCAGTTTAATACTATACTAAAATCAAAACGCATTATATAATAGTGATATGAAATCAACCAAAGAAGAAATACAAGCCATCAAAACACTTTTAAAAGACTCTAGTACAACTAAATACCATAAAAGTCTTCAAATCGTTCTATTTTGTCTAATGGGCAAATTTTTGAAATTATCCTAAAAGAATTGAAAGAATTATGAAAGAATTTTCGAAAAATTTTAAAAAATTCTGAAATATTCTTGACAGGTGATGAAAAAGGTGGTAAGATAAGAAACATCAAAAAAGAAAGCAGAAAAAGAAATGAATAAGAAACAAGCTGTAACGATGAATCAAAACTTTTACTTTAGCTACTTTAGATAGTGTTTGTAGACATGTCACCATGGATGCAAACAGTTCAAGCAATTTGTTTGTATCTATGTGGCTAAGATTTTTGATTGTGGTCCATATAGATGAATATCTAAATGGACTAGCTAAGTTGTAACTTGTTAGATTATTTCAAGCATCCGTTTAGATAGTATCTAGGCGGTTTTTTGTTTTATCTTTTCTGAGAAGGAGTTTCATTATGAAAGTTGTTCGAAAATTACTAGCACCCCTCTTGGTAGTGGGTATTCTCTTGACCTCTCTGATCAGTTTGCATCAGTTGAAGGCAGATAAGAAAAAAGATGTATTTCGTATCGGTATTTCACAATTTATTACCCACCAGTCTCTAGACGCTACTAGAGAAGGTTTTGTGGATGAGCTGGCCAAGCAAGGCTATATTGAGGGGAAAAATATCGAGATTGATTTGCAAAATGCACAGGGAGAACAAAGAAATCTAAAAACGATTTCCCAGCAACTAGCAGAATCTAGTGATGTCGTTCTAGCCATCGCAACGCCTTCTGCTCAGAGCTTGGCTAATACAACACAAACGACACCGGTTATCTTTTCAGCTGTAACAGATCCTGTCAGTGCCAAGTTGGTTGAGTCAAGAGAACATCCGGGGGGAAATGTAACTGGAACAAGTGATCAGTCATCAGATGCTATCTCAACCCAAATCAATTTGATAAAGAAAGTGTTGCCAAAAGCTAAAACAATTGGAATCCTCTATACTCAGAGCGAGCCAAACTCAGTTGTCCAAAAGGATGAAGCTAAGCGACTTCTGGAAGAAAAAGGCTTTACCGTTGTTGAAAAAACAATCTTGGACAGTAACAATGTCAAGGCGGCAGCAGAGAGTTTGATGGCAGAAGTGGATATGGTTTTTGTACCAACGGACAATATCATTTCGTCAACCATGGAAACAGTTAAGCAGGTTTCTATTAAACACAAGGTTCCAGTATTCGGTGGTTCAACAGAAATGATTGCGGTTGGTGGATTGTATAACTACGGTACCAATTATGAAGAATTGGGACGGCAGACAGCCCGCATGTTGATTCGTGTTTTAAAAGGTGAGAAGCCAGAAAATATAGCAGTTGAGTTGCCTGAAAAACTGGAATTGCATACCAATAAAGAAATGGCAGATGCATTGGGAATTGATATTAGTAAGTTAGAAGGCAAGGAATAAGGAGGTTTAAGATGAATTTTGTGTTATCTAGTTTATCAGAAGGTTTGTTGTGGTCGATTATGGCGATTGGGGTCTACTTGACTTTCCGTATTTTGGATATTGCGGATATGACTGCTGAAGGCGCCTTTCCACTGGGGGCGGCTGTCGTCGTATCTCAGATACAGGCAGGGACAAATCCTTGGATTGCGACCGTACTTGCTTTGCTGGCAGGTATGGTAGCAGGTCTAGTATCAGGAATGCTCCATACCAAGATGAAAATTCCAGCTCTCTTGACAGGGATTGTGACCTTGACAGGGCTTTATTCAATCAATATTAAAATCATGGGAAGTGTGCCCAATCTTTCCTTGGGAGATTCTTCAACTGTCTTTAAACAGTTGGCTAGCTTGGGTCTGACAAATGAAGGAGCTGTTTTCTCACTTAGTTTGGCCTGTCTATTACTTGTTTGTCTAGTCTTAACTCTTTTGATGAAAACGGAGATTGGCTTGGTCTTGCGTTCGACTGGGGACAATATTCCGATGAGTGAGGCAAATGGGGTCAATGTAGACACCATGAAGATTGTTGGTTACATGATTTCAAATGGCTTGATTGCCCTATGTGGTTCCTTGTTTGCCCAAAATGATGGATTTTCGGATGTAACTTCTGGGACAGGAACTATCGTTGTTGGTTTGAGTGCAGTGATTATTGCGGAAGTCTTGATACACGACTTGACCATTGGAGGCCGCTTGTTATCCATCGGAATCGGTGCTATTGTATACCGTTTGATTATTTTAAATATCTATGAAATTCCAAATCTAGATCAAAACTTAGTT
Organism: bacterium; assembly: GCA_905221285.1. Taxonomy (GTDB): domain Bacteria; phylum Bacillota; class Bacilli; order Lactobacillales; family Streptococcaceae; genus Streptococcus. The sequence continues at coordinate 76,529 of CAJNCM010000006.1, read as the reverse complement.
CGTCTCTTTAATGCAATCTTGCTCGCCTTAGTTTTATTTGCACCAGAATTGCAAAAGAGATTAAAGATTCGTGGTCTGAAATTGAGAAATGAATAGGAGGAGAAAGTTATGGCAAGTTTGTTAACACTTGAAAATATTCACAAAACATTTGAAGCAGGGACGGTCAATGAGAACCATGTCCTCAAAGGATTAGATTTAGAAGTTGAAGAGGGAGATTTTATCTCTGTGATTGGTGGAAATGGGGCAGGTAAATCCACTTTGATGAATATCTTGGCAGGCAATCTATCGGTGGATGAAGGGGACCTTCTACTGGCAGGGAAATCCATTAAAAATCTGAGTGTAAGAAAGAGAGCCAAGGATATTGCCCGTGTTTTTCAAGATCCTAAGATGGGAACAGCTTCTCGTTTAACGATTGAGGAGAATATGGCTATTGCCTTGAGACGCGGGCAGAAGAGAGGACTTGGTTGGGGCGTGAAGGAAAAGGATAGAATCCAGTTCCAAGAGGCCTTGAAGGAGTTGAATATTGGTCTTGAAAACCGCTTAAAAGTAGATACTCAATATCTCTCAGGAGGACAAAGACAGGCCTTGACCCTAGTCATGGCAGCTCTGGTGAAACCCAAACTTTTGCTTTTGGATGAACACACTGCGGCCCTTGATCCAAAAACCAGTCAAATGGTAATGGACTTGACTCAAAAGATTGTGGAAGACCATCAGTTGACGACTTTGATGATTACCCACGATATGAACCATGCGATTGAGTATGGTAATCGTCTCATTATGCTCTATCAAGGCAAGATAGTGGTGGATGTCAAAGGAGAAGAGAAAAAGCATCTGACAGTTGAAGATCTCATGCATCTCTTCCAGAAAAATAGTGGCCAAAGTCTAGTTAGTGATGAATTGGTTTTGGGATAAAGAAAAAGGCTGAGATCTAGTGTCTCAGTCTTTTATTAGTACAAATGGATAGGCAGAAATATGAAATTAATACTCTTCGAAAGTCTTTTCAAACCGTGTCAGCTCTATCTGCAACCTCAAAACAGTGTTTTGAGCAGCCTGCGGCTAGCTTCCTAGTTTGCTCTTTGATTTTCATTGAGTATAAACTCAGTAAGGAGCTCTCTTTTGCAGAAAAGCAGGGTTCTTTTTGCTGTCTATTCCATCTCTGAAAGCGTAAAACAAACTGGTCAGGGTGGCTAGTTTGTGGTATAATGAAAGAGACTCAAAAAGAAACAGGAGAAAAATGATGGATTTACTTTTAGCAATTGTATTGATTGTGCTGGCTTTTCTAGGAGGAGCTCTAGGAGGAATGTACTTGGTTCGTAAGCAAATCGAAAAAGAATTTGCTGATAACCCACGTTTGAATGCTGAAGCAGTTCGTACTCTTTTGAGTGCAAATGGTCAAAAACCAAGCGAAGCCAAGGTACAACAAGTTTACCACCAAATCATCCGCCAACAAAAAGCAGCCCTTGCTAACAATAAAAAGAAAAAATAAATAAGGAAAAGTCTGGGATGAAAGTTCCAGACTTCTCACTATGTTGGCTAAGGGTTTAGGGATGAGACTTTTTCCTTGCATTCTATTGATATTTGATTATGATTAAGAGAGATAGTTGTTGATTAGGATGTCATTCAGTTCATAAGGATAAATAATCATAATGAACTATCAATCAGAAAAAAGACTAGAAAGAAGACTGTATGGATAATCGACCAATTGGTTTTTTGGATTCGGGTGTCGGGGGCTTGACCGTTGTGCGCGAGCTCATGCGCCAGCTTCCCCATGAAGAAATCGTCTATATTGGAGATTCGGCACGGGCGCCTTACGGGCCCCGTCCTGCTGAGCAAATTCGTGAATATACTTGGCAGTTGGTCAACTTTCTTTTGACCAAGGATGTCAAAATGATTGTCATTGCTTGTAATACTGCGACTGCAGTCGTCTGGGAAGAAATTAAGGCTCAACTAGACATTCCTGTTCTAGGTGTGATTTTGCCAGGAGCTTCAGCAGCCATCAAGTCCAGCCAAGGTGGGAAAATCGGAGTGATTGGAACACCCATGACGGTACAATCAGACATCTACCGTCAGAAAATCCATGATTTGGATCCGGACTTACAGGTGGAGAGTTTGGCCTGTCCCAAGTTTGCTCCCTTGGTGGAGTCTGGTGCCCTGTCAACCAGTGTCACCAAGAAAGTAGTTTATGAAACCCTGCGTCCCTTGGTTGGAAAGGTGGATAGCCTGATTTTGGGTTGTACCCATTATCCACTTCTCAGACCCATTATTCAAAATGTCATGGGGCCAAAGGTTCAGCTCATCGATAGTGGGGCAGAGTGCGTACGGGATATCTCAGTCTTACTCAATTATTTTGAAATCAATCGTGGTCGCGATGCTGGACCACTCCATCACCGTTTTTACACAACGGCCAGCAGCCAAAGTTTTGCACAAATTGGTGAAGAATGGCTGGAGAAAGAAATTCATGTGGAGCATGTAGAATTATGACAAATAAAATTTATGAATACAAGGATGACCAGGACTGGTATGTCGGGTCCTATAGTATTTTTGGTGGCGTCCGGACGTTGACTGATGAAGACTTGGATTTCCCTCTGGTTGGATTGGCCAAGATTTTTCGAGACGAGGAACGAGGTTTTCCTATTTCGGTTGCTGTTTTACGCTATGGTTCTCTCTACCGTTTATTGTCTTTTGTGGTAGATATCCTCAACCAAGAAATGGGACGAAATGTTGAAGTCATCCAACGTCAGGGGGCTTTTCTCTTAGTTGAAAATGGGCAACTCCTGCATGTAGAATTGCCTAAAGAAGGGGTTGATGTAGAAGCATTCTTTGAGACAAACAAGGTCAGAGAAACCTTATTGATTGCGACTCGTAACGAGGGCAAGACCAAGGAATTCCGAGCTATCTTTGACAAGCTAGGCTACGATGTGGAAAATCTTAATGACTATCCTGACTTGCCTGAAGTAGCTGAAACAGGCATGACCTTTGAAGAAAATGCCCGCCTCAAGGCAGAAACTATTTCTCAATTAACGGGCAAGATGGTTTTGGCAGATGACTCAGGTCTCAAAGTCGATGTCCTTGGTGGCTTGCCAGGTGTCTGGTCAGCTCGTTTCGCAGGAGTGGGAGCTACTGACCGTGAAAACAATGCCAAACTCTTGCACGAATTGGCCATGGTCTTTGAACTCAAGGACCGCTCGGCTCAATTCCATACAACCCTAGTCGTAGCCAGTCCAAACAAGGAAAGCTTGGTTGTTGAAGCAGACTGGCCTGGCTACATTAACTTTGAACCTAAGGGTGAAAATGGCTTTGGCTATGACCCTCTCTTCCTTGTAGGAGAGACAGGCAAGTCCTCAGCTGAATTAACCCTTGAAGAAAAAAATAGCCAATCTCACCGCGCCTTAGCCGTTAAGAAACTTTTGGAGGTATTTCCATCATGGCAAAGCAAACCATCATTGTAATGAGTGATTCCCATGGCGATAGCTTGATTGTGGAAGAAATCCGTGATCGCTATGTAGGCAGAGTTGATGCCGTTTTTCATAATGGCGATTCTGAACTGCGTCCTGATTCTCCCCTTTGGGAAGGCATCCGTGTTGTTAAAGGGAACATGGACTTTTACGCCGGCTACCCAGAACGTTTGGTGACTGAGCTTGGTTCGACCAAGATTATCCAAACCCATGGTCACTTGTTTGACATTAATTTCAATTTTCAAAAGTTGGACTACTGGGCTCAGGAAGAAGATGCCGATATCTGCCTCTATGGTCACTTGCATGTGCCAAATGCTTGGATGGAAGGAAAGACTCTCTTTCTAAATCCAGGTTCCATCAGTCAACCACGTGGGACCATCAGAGAATGTCTCTATGCTCGTGTAGAGATTGATGACAGTTATTTTAAAGTCGACTTTTTGACACGAGACCATGAGGTGTATCCGGGCTTGTCCAAGGAGTTTAGCCGATGATTGCCAAGGAGTTTGAGACTTTCTTGTTGGGGCAGGAGGAAACTTTTTTGACCCCTGCTGAAAATCTGGCCGTGTTGATTGATACCCACAATGCGGATCATGCGACCCTCTTGCTCAGTCAGATGACCTATACTCGTGTTCCTGTTGTGACAGATGAAAAACAGTTTGTTGGGACGATTGGGCTCAGAGATATTATGGCTTATCAGATGGAGCATGATTTGAGTCAAGAAATCATGGCAGATACGGATATCGTTCATATGACGAGAACCGACGTAGCGGTCGTCTCGCCTGACTTTACCATTACGGAGGTCTTGCACAAGCTGGTAGATGAGTCCTTCTTGCCGGTTGTGGATGCGTCTGGTATTTTCCAAGGAATTATCACGCGCAAGTCTATCCTCAAGGCAGTGAATGCCCTCTTGCATGACTTTAGTAAGGAATATGAGATTCGATGCAAATGAGAGACAGGATTTCAGCCTTTTTAGAAGAAAAGCAGGGTTTGTCTGCCAATTCCAAGCAGTCCTATAAGTATGATTTGGAGCAATTTTTAGACATTGTAGGTGAGCGGATCTCTGAGACCAGTCTCAAGATTTACCAAGCCCAACTAGCCAATCTAAAAATCAGCGCCCAGAAGCGAAAGATTTCGGCCTGTAACCAATTTCTCTACTTTCTCTATCAAAAAGGAGAAGTGGATAGTTTTTACCACTTGGAATTAGCCAAACAAGCTGAAAAGAAAACCGAAAAACCAGAAATTTTAGATCTAGACTCTTTTTGGCGGGAAAGCGACGTTCCAGAGGGGCGTTTACTAGCTCTACTTATCTTAGAAATGGGACTCTTGCCAAGTGAGATTTTAGCTCTAAAGGTTGCGGATATTAATCTGGACTTTCAAGTGTTGCGAATCAAGAAGGCTTCCCAACAGAGGATTGTCACCATTCCTACAACCTTGCTTTCAGAGTTGGAACCCTTGATGGGCCAGACCTATCTCTTTGAAAGGAGAGGGAAAGCCTATTCTCGTCAGTGGGCCTTTCGTCAGCTAGAATCCTTTGTCAAGGAGAAAGGTTTTCCAGCCTTATCAGCTCAAGCCCTACGAGAACAGTTCATTCTAAGACAAATAGAAAACAAGGTCGATTTGTACGAAATTGCAAAAAAATTAGGATTAAAAACAGTCCTGACCTTAGAAAAATATAGATAATGGATATTAAATTAAAAGATTTTGAAGGGCCCCTGGACTTGCTTTTGCACCTGGTTTCTAAGTACCAGATGGATATCTACGATGTGCCCATCACAGAAGTCATCGAACAGTATCTAGCTTATGTCTCAACCCTGCAGGCCATGCGTCTGGAAGTGACGGGCGAGTACATGGTCATGGCCAGTCAGCTCATGCTGATCAAGAGCCGCAAGCTTCTTCCGAAGGTGGCAGAAGTGACAGACTTGGAGGATGACCTGGAGCAGGATCTTCTCTCTCAAATCGAAGAATACCGCAAGTTCAAGCTCTTGGGGGAGCACTTGGAAGCCAAGCACCAAGAACGGGCCCAGCACTATTCCAAAGCGCCGACAGAGTTGATTTACGAAGATGCGGAGCTTGTGCATGACAAGACGACCATTGACCTCTTTTTGGCTTTTTCAAATATCCTAGCCAAGAAAAAAGAGGAGTTTGCACAGAATCACACGACTATCTTGCGGGATGAGTATAAGATTGAGGACATGATGGTCATCGTGAAAGAGTCCTTGGCTGGACGAGATCAATTGCGCTTGCAGGATTTGTTCAGGGAAGCCCAGAATCTCCAAGAGGTCATCACCCTCTTTTTGGCAACTTTGGAGTTAATCAAAACCCAGGAGCTGATCCTCGTGCAAGAGGAGAGTTTCGGAGATATCTATCTCATGGAAAAGAAGGAAGAAAGTCAAGTGGCACAAAGCTAGACTTGATAGAGAGGAAAGATGAGTACTTTAGCAAAAATAGAAGCACTCTTGTTTGTAGCGGGGGAAGATGGGATTAGGGTCCGCCAGTTAGCTGAACTCCTCTCTCTGCCACCAACAGGCATCCAACAGAGTGTAGAAAAATTAGCCCAGAAGTATGAAAAGGACCCAGATTCCAGTTTGGCCCTGATTGAGACAGGGGGCGCTTATAGATTGGTGACCAAGCCTCAATTTGCAGAGATTTTGAAGGAATATTCTAAGGCGCCCATCAACCAGAGTTTGTCTCGGGCTGCCCTTGAGACCTTGTCCATCATTGCCTATAAGCAGCCGATTACGCGGATCGAAATTGATGCCATCCGTGGGGTCAACTCGAGTGGGGCCTTGGCAAAGTTGCAGGCCTTTGACTTGATACGAGAAGACGGGAAAAAAGAAGTGTTGGGGCGCCCCAACCTCTATGTGACTACGGATTATTTCCTAGATTACATGGGGATAAATCATTTGGAAGAATTACCAGTGATTGATGAGCTTGAGATTCAAGCCCAAGAAAGCCAATTATTTGGTGAAAGGATAGAAGAAGATGAGAATCAATAAGTATATTGCCCACGCAGGTGTGGCCAGTAGGAGAAAAGCAGAAGAGTTGATTAAGCAAGGCTTGGTGACGGTTAACGGCCAGGTGGTACGTGAACTAGCAACGACCATCAAGTCAGGCGACAAGGTCGAAGTTGAAGGTCAACCTATCTACAACGAAGAAAAGGTCTATTATCTGCTTAACAAACCACGCGGTGTCATTTCCAGTGTGACAGATGACAAGGGCCGCAAGACGGTTGTCGACCTCTTGCCCAACGTGAAAGAGCGTATCTACCCTGTAGGTCGTTTGGACTGGGATACATCAGGAGTCTTGATTTTGACAAATGACGGGGATTTTACGGATGAAATGATTCACCCTCGTAATGAGATTGACAAGGTTTATGTCGCGCGTGTTAAAGGTGTGGCCAATAAGGACAATCTCCGCCCCTTGACCCGTGGACTTGAGATTGATGGCAAGAAAACCAAGCCAGCTGTTTATGAAATTCTCAAAGTGGATCCAGTTAAAAATCGCTCTGTGGTACAGTTGACCATCCATGAAGGGCGTAACCATCAGGTTAAAAAGATGTTTGAAGCTGTCGGTCTTCAAGTAGATAAGTTGTCTCGGACTCGTTTCGGACACCTAGACTTGACAGGTCTTCGTCCGGGAGAATCCCGCCGTCTTAATAAAAAAGAAATCAGCCAACTACACACCATGGCTGTAACCAAGAAATAATGAAACGAATTTTGATAGCGCCTGTGCGCTTTTACCAACGTTTTATCTCCCCAGCCTTTCCACCCTCTTGTCGCTTTGAGCCGACTTGTTCCAACTACATGATTCAGGCTATTGAAAAACATGGCTTCAAGGGTGTCTTGATGGGCTTGGCTCGGATTTTACGTTGCCATCCCTGGTCGAAAACAGGTAAGGACCCCGTCCCAGACCATTTTTCCCTTAAACGGAATCAAGAAGAAAAATGAGGCTAGGTAAAAATATTTTAGTGAAATGATAAAAACGCATCCTATCAGGTTTGAGTGAGTCTGATAGGATGCGTTTTATCATGTAAAGATGTTAGTTGAGTTTGAAGCAGCTTATTTCAAGGCTTTTTGCGCGTCTTCAATCATGAGTTTGGTTGATTCAAGTCCGCCTCCACTTAGATACCAGAGGTCTGGTGTTAGTTGGATAATCTTACCATTTTTAGCGGCAGGTGTTTCAGCGATAAGGGCATTTTCTAGGACACCGTCGTTGCTAGAGTTGTCCCCACCGATGGCAAGGGTGCGGTTGATGACAAAGAGGATGTCAGGATTGATTTCTTTGACACTTTCAAAGCTGACTTCTTGTCCGTGGCGAGAATCTTCAAATTGAGTATCAGTTGGCTTGAATTTCAAAGCTTGGTATAAGAAAGAGAAACGAGATTGGGCACCAAAGGCTGCCATTTTTCCTTCGTTGAGGAGGATAGCAAGGGCTTTTTTGTCAGAACTTTCGTTTTTAGTAGCGACTTCTTGGATGCTCTTGTCTAGCTTGGCTAATTCTTCCTTGGCTTTCTGTGTGCCAGTTTCACCAAAGGCGCCTGCTAAGGATTCGATATTAGTCTTGGTAGAAGTCCAGTAGTCATCTTTGCCTGCTTGGAAGAGAACAGTCGGAGCGATTTCGTTGAACTTATCTACGAATTTTTGGGTACGTGGTGAAGCGATAATTAGGTCTGGTTCAAGAGCAGCAAGGGCTTCTAGGTCTGGCTCAACCATAGAACCAACATTTTTAACTTTTCCAGCTAGGTCTTTAAGATAAGTCGGAACAGTTTTTGTAGGCATTCCGACGATATTCTTTTCAAAACCTAAAGCGCGAATAGTATCCGCAGCACCGAGGTCAAAGGTCACAATCTTTTCAGGGACTTTTGAAAGTGTGACTACACCTAGTGAACTTTTAATGGTTACCTCTGTTGGAGCAGAGCTACTTGACTCCGTCTTACTAGTGCTTGAGTTTGTACTACATGCACCAAGTAGGAGCAAGAAGCTGGCTACTAGGGCAGTGAGGTAAAGTTTGAGGGATGTTTTCATGATTTCTCCTTTTTAAAATGTGATAACGATTTAGGGAGTCTATTGGTCTTATTGACTAAGAGACTGAAGGTTCTCTAAACTTGAGCTTTTATGTTACTAGCTATAGATACAGATTTTTTTGCCATTGATATCAGCTAGCGTGATGGGAATCTCGTAAAGTTGACTGAGCAGGTCAGCCTGCATGATCTGATTTGTGGTTCCCTTGCTAAATATTTGACCGTCCTTGAAGGCGACAATTTCATCTGCATACTGACTGGCCATGTTGATATCGTGGAGGACGATGATAATTGTCTTGCCGAGCTCTGACACCAGTCGCTTGAGAATCTGCATCATGCTGACGCTTTGCTTGATGTCGAGATTGTTGAGTGGTTCGTCCAGCAAGATAAAGTCCGTATCCTGGGCCAGTACCATAGCGATAAAGACCCGCTGGAGTTGTCCCCCAGACAGGCTATCGATGTAGCGGTCTTTTAAGTTGGTCAGTTCTAAATAGTCCAGAGTTTCTAGGATTTTTTCCCAGTCTTCTGCTTTCAGTCGACCTCGGCTGTAGGGAAAACGTCCAAAACTGACCAGTTCTTCAACCGTCAATTTGGCTTGGTAATTGATTTTCTGCTTTAGGATAGTCAGTTCTTGAGCCAGTTCTTGCGAATTCCAGCTCTCGATTTCACGGCCTTTGATACTGAGAATCCCCTGATCTTTCTTGGTCAGTCTGCTCATGATGGAGAGGAGAGTTGATTTTCCAGCACCATTTGGACCGATAAAGGCTGTCAGTTTCTGAGGACTGACTTCAAGCGAAATGCCTTGCAAAATATCCTGTTTTTGAATGGATTTGTCAATGTTTTCCAGTTTCACTGACGTGCCCTCCTGTATAGTAAGATAAAGAATAGGAGACCCCCTACACTCTCGATGATCATGCTGATGCGAATTTCCAGTGCAAAGACTCGTTCAATCAGGGCCTGCCCCAAGGTCAAGCTAATAAATCCAACCAGAATGGCTACGATAAAGAGTAACTTGTGCCGATAGTCTTTGACAATCAGGTAGGTGAGGTTAGCCAGCATAAAGCCGAAGAAGGCCATAGGCCCTACCAAGGCAGTGGCCGTTGAGGTCAAAAGCACGATGCCCCAGAGGAGTTCTTTCTGTTCTTTTTCAACATCGAGTCCCAATATCTGAGCCGTTTCTCTTTGTAGGTGCAAGACATCCAGAATGACTGCTTTCCGAAAGAAAAAGATGGTCAAAGCAAGGATAATCAGAGAACCGATGGCTAGGATGGAAGTGTTGAGATGCTGAAAGGAAGCAAAGAGACTGTTCTGCAGTTTATCGTATTCGTTTGGATCCATCAAGACCTGAAGGAAGGTACTGATATTTCGAAAGAGACTTCCGAGGGCTAGACAGATCAGCAGGATGAAGACCAGATCTTGTTTCATCAGTGTCTTCAGGTAGCCTTCTAAGGCGAGAAAGAAGAGGGATTGAAGCAGAAGCAAGATTAGGAATTCTAAGATAGGAGACTTCCCAAGCTGAAGAAATTTGCTTTCAAAAACCAGTAGTAGGGTTTGTAGTAGGACGTAGAAGGATTCGATTCCTAAAATACTTGGCGTCAGGAAACGATTTTCCGTCAGGGTTTGAAAACTAATGGTCGAAATCCCAGTCGCGATAGCTACCAAGAGATAAACGACAATTTTTTGGGAACGTAGCTTCCAGGCAAAGGCAGACAGGTGGGTGATGGGCCAAAAATAGAGGAGACAAGCTCCAATGGCCAGAATAATGAGAAGGCAGAAGAGCTTGGTATGTTTGCTTTTAAACTGCATCTTTTCGTCCCCCTCTCCATAGAAGTAGGATAAAGACGAGGCTACCAATGATTCCTAGTAGAAGACTGACAGACAGTTCATAGGGCCGAATTAGAACTCGGGATAGGATATCGCAGGCCAGAACTAGATTAGCACCGACCAGAGCGACGATGAGTTTGGTCTGACTTAGATTATCTCCATAGTGCTTGCGAACAAGATTGGGAACAATAACTCCGAGGAAAGGTAAGCCACCCACGGTAATCATGGTGACACTAGTCGTTAGCGCCACCAGAAAGAGAGCTAGTTTTTCAAGTAGGGAGTAGGAAATCCCCAAACTCTCACTGGCTTCCTTGCCCAGATTCATGATGGTAAAGGTTTGGGATGATTTCCAAACGGCTATCAGGATGATGAGGCCTAAAAAGAGCCATTCATACTGATGAGTCTGAATCATGGAGAAGGAGCCCTGGGTCCAGGCAGTCATACTCTGAACCAGATTGAAACGATAGGCGATAACTTCTGTCACAGAACCTATAATCCCACTATAGATGATCCCAATCAGAGGCAACATCCACCTTTCCTTTACGGTAAAAATGGTCATAAATGCTAGGAAGAAGAGGGTGAATACGATGGATGAAACAAAAGCGAAGAGCATCTTTTGGGTCAGACTAGCCGACGGAAAGACAAAGAGACTCAATACCATTCCCAGTTTGGCGGCTTCAGTGGTTCCAACTGTACTCGGAGCAGCAAACTGATTTTGAGTGATAGTCTGCATGAGAAGTCCTGCCATACTCATACTAGAGGCCGTCAGGAGAATACTGATGGTTCTTGGAAGACGGGACTCTTGAAAGAGAAGCCAAGTTTCATGATCCAGAGCAAAGAGTTTTCCCCATGAAAAATCACTGGTTCCAATGCTAATAGAGAGAAAGACTAGGAGTAGAAGTAAGCCAATTAAATAATGAGAAAGTTTCATACCCCATCCTTTCATGTAGATTTGGTACCGAAAGATACCTGCGGATATTACTGTAACACGATTTATTTAATCTGTCAATAAATTTTCTGACAATTTAATAAATAAAACAAGGAGAGAGCGCCAAGCCTTTCTCCTTTGTTATCCTATTCTAAAATGTTCTTACCTTCTTTAACACGCCAATGATAATCCGATAAAATAATGTCTTCGAGGGAGTAGCTAGCCTTCCAATCAAGATATTTTTTAGCTTTTGATGCGTCTGCTAGGACGCTAGCTGGGTCACCAGCACGACGAGCAACAATTTCGTGTGGGATTTTTTGATCCAGTAATTCTTCAGCAGTTTTAAAGATTTCTTTGACGGTATAGCCTTTTTCAGTTCCTAAATTAAAGATTTGAGAAGAACTATTTTCTTGAAATAGATAATTCATCCCTTTCACGTGAGCCTGTGCAAGGTCCAAGACATGAATGTAATCTCGAATACATGAACCGTCACGTGTATCGTAGTCATCTCCAAATATTTTTAGGCTATCATTTTGTCCCAATGCGGTCTTGTTGATGTTGGGAATGATATGAGTTGGATTTTTCACGCGCAGACCGTTTGAAGCATCCATTTCAGCCCCAGCAACATTAAAGTAACGGAAAATAACATATTTCCAATCATAGCGATTGGCCATCCAGTAAATCATTCGTTCGCCCATCAGTTTTGTTTCTGCATAAGGATTGACAGGGTCGAGCAGGGTATCTTCAGTTGCAGGCTTGTCAATACAGTTATTGCCATAGAGAGAAGCAGTCGAAGAGAACATGATTTTTTGAATACCAACTTCAGATAAGACTTTGAGAACTTGGTTCATACCAGCAACATTGGCAGTGAAGTATTTGCTTGGGTTTTCAATGCTTTCGCTCACAACAATTTCACCTGCACAATGAAGAACAGCGTCAATCTTGTTTTCTTCCAAGTAAGTTTTTAAGGCACTAGCATCATAAACATCCAGTTGTTTAAAGCTAGCACGACTATCCACAGCCGAACGATTTCCTGTAGAGAGATTATCGAGGACATGTACCTGATAGCCAGCATTTAAAAGAGCTTTAACGGTATGGGAGCCAATGTAGCCAGCTCCACCTGTAACAAGAATTGTTTTGGTCATGATTTTTCCTTTTCCTAGTTTTGTACTATTTTAAAGAAAGAGGAAGGGAAAGTCAACTATTTTCTGCAAATTTCATGAAAAACTGAACAAATATAGTATTGAATTGTTTTTTGTTTGGTCTTGGAATAGTTCTTAGATTTCACCTCACATGCAAGAAAATACAAGCTTTTTCTAAGATACAGTAAGACTAAGATACTAATTTAGAAATCCACCTTCCCGCTATCCTTCTCCTATAAAAAGTGGTAAAATGGATGAAAGAAAGAAGGAACTGAAATGACAACATTATTTTCAAAAATCAAAGAAGTAACAGAACTTGCTGCGATCTCAGGTCATGAAGCACCTGTCCGTGCTTATCTTCGTGAAAAGTTGACACCGCACGTGGATGAAGTGGTGACAGATGGCTTGGGTGGTATTTTCGGGATTAAACATTCAGAAGCTGCGGATGCGCCACGCGTCTTGGTCGCTTCTCACATGGATGAAGTTGGTTTTATGATCAGCGAAATCAAGCCAGATGGTACCTTTCGTGTCGTAGAAATCGGTGGTTGGAATCCTATGGTGGTTAGTAGCCAGCGCTTTAAACTCCTGACTCGTGATGGTCGTGAAATTCCTGTGATTTCAGGCTCTGTTCCGCCACATTTGACTCGTGGTAAGGGCGGACCAACCATGCCTGCTATTGCAGATATCGTCTTTGATGGCGGTTTTGCGGATAAGGCTGAGGCAGAAAGCTTTGGCATCCGTCCTGGTGACACCATCGTACCAGATAGTTCTGCAATCTTGACGGCCAATGAAAAAAATATCATCTCAAAAGCTTGGGACAATCGCTACGGTGTGCTCATGGTTAGTGAGTTAGCAGAAGCCCTGTCAGGTCAAAAACTTGGCAATGAACTCTATCTGGGTTCTAACGTTCAAGAAGAGGTTGGTCTTCGTGGTGCTCATACATCTACAACTAAGTTTGACCCAGAAGTTTTCCTAGCAGTTGACTGCTCACCTGCTGGTGATGTTTATGGCGGTCAAGGCAAGATTGGAGATGGAACCTTGATTCGTTTCTACGATCCAGGTCACTTGCTTCTCCCAGGTATGAAGGATTTCCTTTTGACAACTGCTGAAGAAGCTGGTATCAAGTACCAATACTACTGTGGTAAAGGCGGAACAGACGCTGGCGCAGCTCATCTGAAAAATGGTGGTGTCCCATCAACAACAATCGGAGTCTGTGCTCGTTATATCCATTCTCACCAAACCCTCTACGCAATGGATGACTTCCTAGAAGCGCAAGCTTTCTTACAAGCTTTGGTGAAGAAATTGGATCGTTCAACAGTTGACTTCATTAAAAATTATTAAACTTAAGGAGGTGGTAGGGATGGTAGAACCAAACCTAGAAAGCCTTATAAAAGATCTTTACAATCATGCTCGCCATGATTTGAGTGAAGATTTAGTTGCTGCTCTCCTAGAGACTGCTAAAAAACTGCCTACTACAAATGAGCAATTGCTGGCAGTTCGTCTCTCAGGTCTGGTCAATCATGAATTGCTCCTAAATCCCAAACATCCAGCACCTGAGTTGCTCAACTTGGCTCGCTTTATCAAAAGAGAAGAAGCAAAGTACAGAGGAACCGCAGCTTATGCCCTTATGTTTGGTGAACTTTTTAAAATGCTTTGATTCCATTGTGAATCAAAGCATTTTTCTATATGGTAGAATAGCAATTCTTGATGAGGAGAAGAAAAAGCCATCCCATTTATACTCGTCGAAAATCTCTTCAAACCACGTCAACGTCGCCTTGCCGTACTCAAGTACAGCCTGTGGCTAGTTTCCTAGTTTGCTCTTTGATTTTCATTGAGTATTAGGATAGCTTCTTGGTTCTTAGATTTGTTCAGCGATGACCTTTTCAGCTAGATTCATAGCGTGGTCAGACACTCGAGTGTAGTGGGAAACAATATCGATAAAGTTGACCCCAGCTTGCGTTGAACACTCGCCCTTGTTGAGGCGTTTGATGTGGGTCTTTCTGAGAACACGTTCCATATTGTTGATTTCTTTATGGCGTTCAATCAGACTTTGAGCTTTTTCAATATCACTGTTTTCCACGCTGTCAAGGGCATCCTTGATAAAGCCAGTGGTTTTTTGATAGATATCAGCCAATTCCTGTAAAGCAGCTTCAGAGAACTCAACATTTTTACGTTGAAGGTAGTCAGTCAGGTTGATTAGGGCTTCTGCGTGGTCCCCAATTCTTTCCAAATCACGGGATGAATCCAGGATGTTGGTCAGCACTTCACTTTCTTTCTGGCTAAGAGCTTCGCTTGAAAGAGTAATCAAGTAACGAGTCAATTTTTCATCAATAGTATTGATTGCTTCTTCTGTCTTGTGGCCTTTTTCAGCAACCTTTTCATTAAGGTCAATGATGTAGTTGTATGAAAGGTCAAAGGCTTTAGAAGCATAATTTCCTAAGTGAAGGAGTTCTTTTTTGGCATTTCCGAGAGCGATTGATGGAGCTTGTTTAATCAAATGCTCATCCAGATAAAGTGGCTCGTACTTCACAACTTCATCTTCACCAGGGATGAGCTTGGTTACAAAGTAGGCCAAGGCTCCGATGAATGGAAATTGTACAATGGTGTTACTTACGTTGAAGGCACCGTGAGAGAAGGCGATGGTCATCTCAGGTGAGAGGTGAAGGAGTGCCTGGAAGTACTCAATCATAGACGTAAATGGACCTAATAAGATTAAGCAAAGAATAGTTCCTAAAACGTTAAAGGTAACGTGGGTTGCAGCAACGCGTTTCGCAGAGACATTGGCTCCAGCTGCCGCGATGATAACTGTTAGGGTTGTCCCGATATTATCCCCGAAGAGAACTGGTAGCGAACCTTTAAGGTCAAGGAATCCACCTGCATAGAGACCTTGCAAAATCCCGATTGTCGCAGAAGAAGCTTGGATGAGGACGGTAATCACTGCACCGGCAAAAACTCCCAACACAGGATTTTGTCCCAAGGTTACCATATATTCCTTGAATTGTGGTAAATCTTTAAGAGGGCTCATACCGGCACTGATGAGGTTGAGGGCGTAGAAGATTCCTCCTACACCAAACAGGATGCGCCCGATATTGTTTGCTGTTCTGTTTTTTGTAAAGAATAGGAACATGGTTCCAAGGAAAATCAGGGGTAAAGCATACTCACCAAGCTTGAAACCGATGATAAAGGAAGTAACTGTGGTTCCGATGTTGGCTCCCATGATAATTCCGATAGCCTGTCTAAGAGTGAGAAGACTAGCACTGACCAGTCCAACCGTGATAACTGTAACCCCTGTACTTGACTGAATCAGGGCAGTAACGACAATTCCGACTAGAACACCTAAAAAGGGATTGCTAGTGTACTTGTCGATGTAAAAACGAAGGCGATCTCCAGCAGCTTGTTGCAAACCGTCTCCCATGGTCTTGATACTATATAAGAATAGCCCCAGACCACCTAAAAAGTGAAATAAAATTTCCTGCCAATTAATGGACATTTCTTTTTCCTCCGAAAAATAATAACGGAATTTCTCCTATTCTATTTTAAAGGATAAAAGTAAATCTAACAAGTGTTAAGCTAAGATTTTTGAAAGAAAATTCGTTAGGGAAGACCTCAATTATATTAATTTTACCAATTTCTAACCTAGATATAGGTATTTCCTTTTATATATTGACATTTAAAGGAAATATTTTAAAATGAGGGAGGAATTATCTTGGTCCCTGTGATTGGGATAAAAAATTTTATCCAGAAAGTTAAGCGCTTTCTTTAAAAGCAAAAAATAATCTTTTAGGAGGAGAAAATGAAGGATCCATTTTTTGAAAGACGTTGTCGGTACAGTATTCGCAAGTTGTCAGTAGGGGCTTGCTCGTTGATGATTGGGGCTGTTTTGTTTGCTGGTCCAGCCTTGGCAGAAGAAACGGCTGTTCCTGGAAATAACGGAGCTAATACAGAGCTTGTTTCAGGAGAAAGCGAGCATCCAGCTAGTGAAGCTGACAAGCAGAATGCAGGGGAACACGCTAGAGAAAACAAGCTAGAAAAGGCAGAAGGAGTAGCGACAGCATCTGAAACTGCTTCGCCAGCAAACAATGAAGCTGCAACTACTGAAACCGCAGAAGCAGCTAGCGCAGCTAAACCAGAGGAAAAAGCAAGTGAGGTGGCTGCAGGAACAGCATCTGCAGAAGCAAAACCTAAGTCTGACAAGGAAACAGAAGCAAAACCTGAAGCTGCTAGCCAAGGGGATGAGTCTAAGCCAGCTGAAGAAGCTAATAAGGCTGAAAAAGAAGTTCAGCCCGATGTCCCTAAAAATACAGAAAAAACATTAAAACCAAAGGAAATAAAATTTAATTCTTGGGATGAATTGTTGAAATGGGAACCGGGTGCTCGTGAAGATGATGCCATCAACCGGGGCTCTGTTGCCCTCGCTTCACGTCGGACAGGCCATCTGGTCAATGAAAAAGCTAGCAAGGAAGCAAAAGTTCAAGCCCTATCAAATACCAATTCTAAAGCAAAAGACCATGCTTCTGTTGGTGGAGA
Organism: bacterium; assembly: GCA_905221285.1. Taxonomy (GTDB): domain Bacteria; phylum Bacillota; class Bacilli; order Lactobacillales; family Streptococcaceae; genus Streptococcus. The sequence goes on along the minus strand of CAJNCM010000006.1, from coordinate 59,633 downwards.
AGAGTTCAAGGCTTATGCTTTTGACTATTGGCAATATCTAGATTCAATGGTCTTCTGGGAAGGTCTTGTTCCAACTCCTGACGTTATTGATGCAGGTCACCGTAACGGGGTTCCTGTATACGGTACACTCTTCTTCAACTGGTCAAATAGCATCGCAGATCAAGAAAAATTCGCTGCAGCTTTGAAGCAAGACCCAGATGGTAGTTTCCCAATCGCCCGTAAATTGGTAGACATGGCCAAGTATTATGGCTATGATGGCTATTTCATCAACCAAGAAACGACTGGGGATTTGGTTGAACCTCTTGGAGAAAAGATCCGCCAGTTTATGCTCTATACCAAGGAATATGCTGCTAAAGTAAATCACCCAATTAAGTATTCTTGGTACGATGCCATGACCTATAACTATGGACGTTACCACCAAGATGGTTTGGGAGAATACAACTACCAATTCATGCAACCTGAAGGAGATAAGGTTCCAGCAGACAACTTCTTTGCTAACTTTAACTGGAATAAGGCTAAGAATGATTACACTATTACAACTGCAAACTGGATTGGTCGTAATCCTTATGATGTATTTGCAGGTTTGGAATTGCAACAGGGTGGTTCCTACAAGACCAAGGTCAAATGGAATGACATTTTAGATGAAAATGGGAAATTGCGTTTGTCTCTTGGTTTGTTTGCCCCAGATACCATTACAAGTTTAGGAAAAACTGGTGAAGATTACCATAAAAATGAAGATATCTTCTTTACAGGTTACCAAGGGGACCCTACTGGTCAAAAACCAGGTGACAAAGATTGGTATGGTATTGCTAACCTAGTTGCAGACCGTACGCCAGCAGTAGGCCACACCTTTACTACTTCCTTTAATACAGGTCACGGTAGAAAATGGTTCGTGGATGGTAAGGTTTCTAAGGATTCTGAGTGGAATTACCGTTCAGTTTCAGGTGTTCTTCCGACATGGCGCTGGTGGCAAAAATCAACTGGTGATAAGTTGAAAGCAAGCTATGATTTTGAAGATGCCTATAATGGTGGAACTTCTCTCAAATTTGCAGGGGATCTTTCAGGTGCGACCAAGCAAGATGTTAATTTATACTCTACTCGCTTGAAGGTTACAGATACAACCAAATTGCATGTTGCCCACAAAGGAGGTAAGGGTACCAAGGTCTATGTAGAATTTGCAACCAAGAAAGATTATACCTACGGTGATGAAGCTGCCCGTAAAGAATTGACAGTTTCAGATAACTGGACTACCGATGATTTTGATTTGAGTGCCTTAGCAGGTAAAACAATCTACGGTATTAAACTCTATTTTGAAAATGACAAAGACTTAAAAGGCTATCAATTTAACCTGGGGCAATTGACCATCAGCAATAATCAAGATGCTCCTCAGGCACCAACCACAGTAGCTGTAGCCAAACAGGTTCTTAAAAATGCCCAAGAAGCGGAAGCAGTTGTGCAATTTAAAGGCAACAAGGATGCAGATTTCTATGAAGTTTACGAAAAAGATGGAGACAAGTGGAAATTACTAACTGGCTCATCTTCTACAACTATTTATCTACCAAAAGTTAGCCGTTCAGCAAGTGCTCAAGGTACAACTCAAGAACTGAAGGTTGTTGCAGTTGGTAAAAATGGGGTTCGTTCAGAAGCTGCAACAACAACCTTTGATTGGGGTATGACTGTAAAAGATACCAGTCTACCAAAACCACTAGCTGAAAATATCGTACCAGGTGCAACAGTTATTGATAGTACTTTCCCTAAAACGGAAGGTGGAGAAGGTATCGAAGGTATGTTGAATGGTACCATTACTAGTCTGTCTGACAAGTGGTCTTCTGGACAATTAAGTGGTAGTGTGGATATTCGTTTGACCCAGCCACGTACAGTTGTTAGATGGGTGATGGACCATGCTGGAGCTGGTGGAGAATCTGTAAATGATGGTTTGATGAACACCAAAGACTTTGACCTTTATTATAAAGATGAGGATGGTCAATGGAAGTTGGCTAAGGAAGTTCGTGGCAATAAAGCACATGTTACAGATATTACCCTTGACAAACCTATCACAGCTCAAGATTGGCGTTTGAATGTCGTTACTTCTGACAATGGAACTCCATGGAAGGCTATTCGTATCTATAACTGGAAAATGTATGAAAAGCTTGATACAGAAAGTGTCAATATTCCGATGGCCAAGGCTGCAGCTCGTACTTTAGGCAATAACAAGGTACAAGTTGGCTTTGCAGACGTACCAGCTGGAGCTACCATTACTGTTTATGACAATCCAAATTCTCAAACTCCGCTTGCAACCTTGAAGAGTGAAGTTGGAGGTGACCTAGCAAGTTCACCATTGGATTTGACAAATCACTCTGGTCTTCTTTACTATCGTACCCAGTTGCCAGGTAAGGAAATTAGTAATGTCCTTGCAGTTACTGTTCCGAAAGATGATAGAAGAATCAAGTCAGTCAGTCTAGAAACAGGACCTAAGAAAACAAGTTATGCTGAAGGGGAAGATTTGGACCTTAGAGGTGGTGTTCTTCGAGTTCAGTATGAAGGAGGAGCTGAGGACCAACTCATTCGCCTAACTCACGCAGGTGTATCCGTATCAGGCTTTGATACGCATCATAAGGGAGAACAAAATCTTACTTTACAATATTTGGGACAACCGGTAAATGCTAATTTGTCAGTGACTGTCACTAGTCAAGATGAAGCAACTCCGAAAACAATTTTGGGAATTGAAGTAAGTCAGGAACCGAAAAAAGATTACCTAGTTGGGGATAGCTTAGACTTGTCTGAAGGACGCTTTGCAGTGGCTTATAGTAATGACACTATGGAAGAACATTCCTTTGCTGATGAGGGAGTTGAAATTACTGGTTATGATGCTCAAAAGACTGGTCGTCAAACCTTGACACTTCATTACCAAGGGCATGAAGTTAACTTTGATGTTTTGGTATCTCCAAAAGCAGCACTAAACGATGAGTATCTCAAACAAAAATTAGCAGAAGTTGAAGCAGCTAAGAATAAGGTGGTCTATAACTTTGCCTCACCAGAAGTAAAAGAAGCCTTCTTGAAAGCAATTGAAGCGGCCGAACAAGTGTTGAAAGACCATGAAACTAGCACTCAAGATCAGGTTAATGACCGACTTAATAAATTGACAGAAGCTCATAAAGCTCTGAATGGTCAAGAGAAATTTACGGAAGAAAAGACCGAACTCGATCGCTTAACAGGTGAGGCTCAAGAACTATTGGCTGCTAAACCAAACCATCCTTCAGGTTCTGCCCTAGCTCCACTTCTTGAGAAGAACAAGGCCTTGGTTGAAAAAGTAGATTTGAGTCCAGAAGAGCTTGCTACAGCGAAACAGAGTCTAAAAGATCTGGTTGCCTTATTGAAAGAAGACAAACCAGCAGTCTTTTCTGATAGTAAAACAGGCGTGGAAGTACACTTCTCAAATAAAGAAAAGACTGTCATCAAGAGCTTGAAAGTAGAACGTGTCCAAGCAAGTGCTGAAGAGAAGAAGTACTTTGCAGGAGAAGATGCTCATGTCTTTGAAATAGAAGGTTTGGATGAAAAAGGTCAAGATGTTGATCTCTCTTACGCTTCTATTGTGAAAATCCCAATTGAAAAAGATAAGAAAGTGAAGAAAGTATTCTTCTTACCTGAAGGCAAAGAGGCAGTAGAATTGGCTTTTGAACAAACGGATAGTCATGTCATCTTTACAGCACCACACTTCACGCATTATGCCTTTGTTTATGAGTCTGCTGAAAAACCACAACCTGCTAAACCAGTAGAAAAAGTTATTTCAAGCAAGGAACCAGCTGAAGGTGTCAAGAATTTGGTTGTGGATACTCCGAAATTGGAAATTGAAGAGACAAGTCTTGCTTTCGAACACCAAGAACGAACAAATCCAAATCTCCCAGTCGGTCAACGTCAACTTGTCCAAGCAGGAGTTGAGGGACAAATTCGCCGCTTGATTGAAGTAGATAGTCAAGGCAATCGTACTCTTCGCTCTACAGAAGTTTTGAAAGAAGCAAGTCCTGAAATCGTAGAAGTAGGTACTGGTCTCATCCCAGCCAATCCAGCACCACAAAACACAGACCTTCCAAAACCTTCTAATCAACCAGCGTCTGACCAACAAAAGGCTCCTAAATTGGAAGTTCAAGAGGAAAAGATTGCCTTTGACCGTCAAGAACATGAAAATGCTGAGTTGCTAGTTGGGGAACAACGAGTCATCATACAGGGACGAGATGGTCTGTTAAGACATGTCTTTGAAGTTGATGAAAACGGTCAGCGCCGCCTTCGTTCAACAGAGGTTATCCAAGAAGCGATTCCAGAAATTGTTGAAATTGGAACAAAAGTAAAAACAGAGCCAGCAGTAGCGCTTACACAAGAAAAACCAGCCCAAAATACAGCAGTTCAATCAGAAGAAGCAAGAAAACAATTGCCAAATACAGGAACAGTTGATGCTAATGAAGCCCTAATAGCAGGATTGGCTAGCCTTGGTCTTGCTAGTTTAGCCTTGACCTTGAAACAGAAAAAAGAAGATGAAGATTAAATATCGAAAAATCTTGTGAAATCTTTCCTTATATTTCCAAAGTGTGATATAATAGTTTCGAATAAAATAAATAAAGGGGTTTTTGTAACATGGCAAAACTTACTGTTAAAGACGTTGACTTGAAAGGTAAAAAAGTCCTCGTTCGTGTTGACTTCAACGTACCATTGAAAGATGGCGTAATCACTAACGACAACCGTATCACAGCAGCTCTTCCAACTATTAAGTACATCATCGAACAAGGTGGACGCGCAATTCTTTTCTCTCACCTTGGACGTGTGAAAGAAGAAGCTGATAAAGCTGGTAAATCACTTGCTCCTGTAGCAGCAGACTTGGCAGCAAAACTTGGTCAAGATGTTGTTTTCCCAGGTGTAACTCGTGGTGCTGAATTGGAAGCAGCTATCAACGCTCTTGAAGATGGACAAGTTCTTTTGGTTGAAAACACTCGTTACGAAGATGTTGACGGCAAGAAAGAATCTAAAAACGATCCTGAACTTGGTAAATATTGGGCATCACTTGGAGATGGTATCTTCGTAAATGATGCATTCGGTACAGCTCACCGTGCACACGCATCTAACGTTGGTATCTCAGCAAACGTTGAAAAAGCAGTTGCTGGTTTCCTTCTTGAAAACGAAATTGCCTACATCCAAGAAGCAGTTGAAACTCCGGAACGTCCATTCGTAGCGATCCTTGGTGGTTCAAAAGTTTCAGACAAGATCGGTGTTATCGAAAACTTGCTTGAAAAAGCTGATAAAGTCCTTATCGGTGGTGGTATGACTTACACATTCTACAAAGCACAAGGTATCGAAATCGGTAACTCACTTGTAGAAGAAGACAAATTGGATGTTGCCAAAGCTCTTCTTGAAAAAGCAAACGGTAAATTGATCTTGCCAGTTGACTCTAAAGAAGCTAACGCATTTGCTGGTTACACTGAAGTGCGTGACACTGAAGGTGAAGCAGTTTCTGAAGGCTTCCTTGGTCTTGACATCGGTCCAAAATCTATCGCTAAATTTGACGAAGCTTTGACTGGTGCAAAAACAGTTGTATGGAACGGACCTATGGGTGTATTTGAAAACCCTGACTTCCAAGCTGGTACAATTGGTGTGATGGACGCTATCGTGAAACAACCAGGCGTGAAATCAATCATCGGTGGTGGTGACTCAGCTGCCGCAGCAATCAACCTTGGACGTGCAGACAAGTTCTCATGGATCTCTACTGGTGGTGGAGCATCAATGGAACTTCTTGAAGGTAAAGTTCTTCCAGGACTTGCAGCCTTGACTGAAAAATAAGATTTCATAAATAAATCAAAGAAGAGAGGGATGAAAGTTCCTCTTTTCTTTTACTCGAAATAAAAACGTTTCCTCTCAACTATTACTCATAAAATCACCCAAATTATGATAAAATGGAAATAGAAAGTTGAGATTATGAGTTATTTTAAAAAATATAAATTCGATAAATCCCAGTTCAAACTTGGTATGCGAACCTTTAAAACAGGTATTGCTGTTTTTCTAGTTCTCTTGATTTTTGGCTTTTTTGGTTGGAAAGGCCTGCAAATCGGTGCTTTGACAGCCGTTTTTAGCCTGAGGGAGAGTTTTGATAAGAGTGTTCATTTTGGAACTTCACGTATTCTAGGAAATAGTATCGGTGGCCTCTATGCCCTCCTCTTCTTCCTATTAAATACCTTTTTCCACGAAGCTTTTTGGGTGACCTTGGTTGTTGTTCCAATCTGCACCATGTTAACCATTATGACAAATGTAGCCATGAATAACAAAGCAGGTGTTATAGGTGGTGTAGCAGCTATGTTAATTATTACCCTATCAATTCCAAGTGGTGAGACAATTTTGTACGTGTTTGCGCGTGTATCGGAAACTTTCATGGGAGTTTTTGTCGCAATTCTCGTAAATTACGATATTGATCGTATTCGGCTCTTTTTAGAGAAAAAAGAAAAATAATGTTACATTTTATAACATTATCAATTGACGTTTGTCTTTTTTTAGACTATAATAGACAGAAAGAAGGAAATTGTAAATGAAGGAAAAAGAATTTCGCCGAAATATGGCTGTTTTTCCTATCGGCAGTGTTATGAAGTTGACCGATCTATCGGCGCGTCAGATTCGTTATTATGAAGATCAGGAGTTGATTAAGCCTGATCGAAACGAAGGGAACCGTCGCATGTATTCCTTGAATGACATGGATCGTCTGCTTGAAATCAAAGATTATATCTCTGAAGGTTATAATATCGCTGCCATTAAGAAAAAATATGCTGAACGTGAAGCGAAATCCAAGAAAGCGGTTAGTCAGACTGAGGTGCGTCGTGCACTTCACAATGAACTCCTCCAACAGGGTCGCTTTGCTTCAGTACGGTCACCTTTTGGTCGCGGTTAGGCAACCGCAAGTAGTCATAATTAAGGAGAAAACTCATGCCAATCACAGCTGCAGATATTCGTCGTGAAGTCAAGGAAAAAAATGTTACCTTTATTCGTCTTATGTTCTCAGATATTTTGGGAACCATGAAAAACGTCGAAATTCCTGCTACAGATGAACAGTTAGATAAAGTCTTGTCAAATAAGGCTATGTTTGATGGATCTTCTATTGAAGGTTTTGTACGTATCAATGAGTCAGATATGTACTTGTACCCTGACTTGGATACATGGACAGTCTTCCCTTGGGGAGATGAAAATGGAAGTGTTGCAGGTTTGATCTGTGATGTCTATACAACAGAAGGTGAGCCATTTGCAGGTGACCCTCGTGGCAATTTGAAACGTGCTCTTCGTCACATGGAAGAAGTGGGATTCAAATCCTTTAACCTTGGACCAGAGCCAGAATTCTTCCTATTTAAGTTGGATGAAAATGGAGACCCAACACTTGAAGTGAATGACAAGGGTGGCTACTTTGATTTGGCGCCTACTGACCTTGCTGACAATACACGTCGTGAGATTGTCAATGTCTTAACCAAAATGGGATTTGAAGTAGAAGCCAGTCACCACGAAGTTGCTGTTGGACAACACGAGATTGACTTTAAGTACGATGAAGTTCTCCGTGCTTGTGATAAGATTCAAATCTTTAAACTTGTTGTTAAAACCATTGCTCGCAAACATGGGCTTTACGCAACCTTTATGGCGAAACCAAAATTTGGTATTGCCGGATCAGGTATGCACTGTAATATGTCCTTGTTTGATGAAGAAGGAAACAATGCCTTCTTTGATCCAAATGATCCAAAAGGAATGCAGTTGTCAGAAACGGCCTACCATTTCCTTGGTGGTTTGATCAAACATGCTTACAACTATACTGCCATCATGAACCCAACGGTTAACTCATACAAACGTTTGGTTCCAGGTTATGAAGCGCCTGTTTACATTGCTTGGGCTGGTCGTAACCGTTCGCCACTTGTGCGCGTGCCTGCTTCGCGTGGTATGGGAACTCGTCTTGAGTTGCGTTCAGTGGATCCAATGGCAAACCCATACATCGCTATGGCTGTTCTTTTGGAAGTTGGTTTACATGGTATTGAAAACAAAATCGAAGCACCAGCTCCTATCGAAGAAAATATCTACATCATGACAGCAGAAGAGCGTAAGGAAGCTGGTATTACAGACCTTCCATCAACCCTTCACAACGCTTTGAAAGCTTTGACAGAAGATGAAGTTGTCAGAGCGGCTCTTGGAGAACATATCTATACTAGTTTCCTTGAAGCTAAACGAATCGAATGGGCAAGTTATGCAACCTTCGTTTCACAATGGGAAATTGATAATTATTTAGACCTTTACTAATATAGAAGAAAGATTGCCTGTGGGTGATCTTTTTTCTTGCGTTTTATATCGAGGTGTGATATATTTTATATAACGAAGTGCGATATATCGAACTGGATAGGAGGTGGCTACAAATGGAATTAACGGATAAGATTCGTCGAGTTTATCTTCCCATGACGGAAACGGGTTTTTATATCTTGTTCTGTCTGCAAAAGGAAGGTCATGGTTATAGTATTACGCAAAAGGTCAAGGAGATGACAGATTCGCAAGTTTCGATTAGTCCTGGAACTATGTATGGAACCTTGTCAAAAATGGAAAAGGATGGTTTGATTTTCTTTGTCCGAGAAGAGGAAAAACGGAAAATCTATCAGATTACAGACTTGGGACGAAAAGTCTTAGATATTGAATTGAAGCGTATTGAACGCCTCTACAGAAATAGTCGGGAGGAAGGATGATGGAAAAGAAAATTGTTTATCGAATTTTTACAATTGCGGATTATGAGAGGGAGGCTCTATACTTTAGAGAAATGCATGCTAAGGGCTGGAAACTTAGAAAAGTAAGCTATTCTATCTTATTGTTTGCAGTTAAGTATACCTTTGAAAAGTGTCACCCTGAGCAAGTGTCTTATCAGTTGGATTTTTACCCAATGGAAAAATCAGAGAGAGCCTCCTATTTACAACTGTTTAAAGACTGTGGCTGGGAGCATATTACAGACTTTAATAGTTTTTCCTATTTTAGAAAAGCACATTCTGAAATTGAATCGAATGCAGAATTTGAAATCTATAATGACGCTGCTGGGAAGTTAGCTATGGTTAATCGCATTTTAAGACTGCGATTAGTACCTGTTTTACTTTTGCTAGCCATACATATACCATTCTTACTTAAGTTGCTCAATAAAAGTAATGCGTATGGTCTATGGAGTTTACTTGCGGTCGGGCTAGATATTTTCTTGTCTTTAATCCTTTTGTTAATAGTTGCCTATATTAGCTGGAAGTTATGGCATAAAAAGAAGGAATTATCAGATTTATGATAGGGTAGGTATGCTCAAAATTGGAGGGGAAGTCATGATAAATAAAAAGCAATTTCGGATTTTCACCATTGTTGATTTGGACAAGAAGGAAGAATATTTGCATGAGATGCACTTGAAAGGTTGGAGGTATAGAACGAGTCGTTTTGGTTTTTTCTATTTTGACCAATGTCAACCAGACGATGTTATCTACTGTATCTATGATTCTAGATTTCTTAAAAAATATAAGCATGAACTGCAAGATTTTAGAAATAGAGGTTGGGAATTGATAGGAGCAGGTTCTTGTTGGATTCTTCGTAAATCGGCTTCTGATTTACTTCCAGAGGATCAAGTTTATATGAGTAAGGGTCTCGGATGGGAAGTTATGCGATATAGACTTCGTTCATGTACAGCTACTTTCTTAGGAGGTTTTGTTGTTTGTATGAGTTTGTTTCGAGAAGAACTGTCTCAATCTTTCTTTGTCATTTTTGCTCTATATGCTTTTATGATTTCTTATCTAATCTATGGTTTTTTCAGACTTAAAAGGAAATATCAAGTAGATGAACAGTAAGTTTCTAGGTCTTTAGACTGATTTTTAGCACTCTTGACAAAAGAGTGCTAATTTTTTGAGTTTTTGCCTTGACATTCTCTTTTAAGGGTGTATAATAGAATCATAAGTTAGCACTTGAGTGTATCGAGTGCTAATCGATCAGACAGAGAGGAGTGATGAGATGGTTACAGAGCGTCAGCAGGATATTTTAAATCTGATTATTGACATCTTTACCAAAACGCACGAACCTGTCGGATCCAAAGCCCTGCAAGAGTCTATTAACTCTAGCAGTGCAACCATTCGTAATGACATGGCGGCTTTAGAAAAGCAAGGATTGCTTGAGAAGGCTCATACTTCAAGTGGTCGGATGCCAAGTGTTGCTGGTTTTCAGTACTATGTGAAACACTCACTTGATTTTGACCGATTGGCTGAAAATGAGGTATATGAGATTGTCAAAGCCTTTGATCAGGAATTCTTCAAATTGGAGGATATTCTGCAAGAGGCTGCTAACCTACTGACAGACTTGAGTGGCTGTACGGTAGTAGCATTGGATGTTGAGCCGAGCAGGCAACGTTTGACAGCCTTTGATATCGTTGTTTTGGGCCAACATACAGCCTTGGCAGTATTTACCCTAGACGAGTCACGAACGGTTACCAGTCAGTTTCTGATTCCAAGGAACTTCTTGCAGGAGGATTTGCTGAAACTGAAGAGCATCATTCAGGAACGTTTCCTCGGCCACACCGTTCTAGATATTCACTACAAGATTCGGACGGAGATTCCGCAGATTATCCAGCGTTACTTTACAACAACGGACAATGTGATCGATCTCTTTGAACATATCTTTAAGGAAATGTTCAACGAAAACATTGTGGTGGCGGGCAAGGTTAATCTCTTGAATTTTGCCAATCTAGCAGCCTATCAGTTCTTTGACCAACCTCAAAAGGTGGCTCTGGAGATTCGTGAAGGCCTGCATGAGGATCAGATGCAAAACGTCCGTGTTGCAGACAGTCAAGAGTCCTGTCTAGCTGACCTAGCGGTGATTAGTAGCAAGTTCCTCATTCCTTATCGGGGAGTTGGAATTCTAGCCATTATCGGTCCAGTTAATCTGGATTATCAGCAGCTAATCAACCAAGTCAACGTGGTCAATCGTGTTTTGACCATGAAGTTGACAGATTTTTACCGCTACCTCAGCAGTAATCATTACGAAGTACATTAAGATTGAAATCATTAAAGGAGGCGAAAATGGCCCAAGATATAAAAAATGAAGAAGTAGAAGAAGTCCAAGAAGAGGAAGTTGTGGAAACTATAGAAGAAACAACTCCTGAGAAGTCTGAATTGGACTTGGCAAATGAACGTGCAGATGAGTTCGAAAATAAATACCTTCGCGCTCATGCAGAAATGCAAAATATCCAACGCCGTGCCAATGAAGAGCGTCAAAACTTGCAACGTTACCGTAGCCAGGACTTGGCAAAAGCGATTCTCCCTTCTTTGGACAACCTTGAGCGTGCACTCGCAGTTGAAGGTTTGACAGATGATGTGAAGAAGGGCTTGGAAATGGTGCAAGAAAGCTTGATTCATGCTTTGAAAGAAGAAGGAATCGAAGAAATCGCAGCTGACGGTGAATTTGACCATAACTACCATATGGCTATCCAAACTCTCCCAGCAGACGATGAACACCCAGCAGATACCATCGCCCAAGTTTTCCAAAAAGGCTACAAACTCCATGACCGCATCCTTCGCCCAGCAATGGTAGTGGTGTACAACTAGGCAATTCTGACGGTTGCAACATACATAATAGAAAACTTGTCCGAAACGACAATAAACTATGAAAGAAAGATAAAAAGCAAGCCGAAGGCTTGCAAGGAGGATATTGCCCGCCGTGGTGAAAGTTTCAGTAGCTTTGGCTACTGAAACAGGGGATTTTTGAGACAATAGGCTCAAAAATAAGTGATGAAATCCCGTAGGGAGTTGCTCACGTCCCCACCACTTAAGGGGAATATCAAAAAAATCAAAATTCGAATTAAAATTTAAGGAGAAAAACACATGTCTAAAATTATCGGTATTGACTTAGGTACAACAAACTCAGCAGTTGCAGTTCTTGAAGGAACTGAAAGCAAAATCATCGCAAACCCAGAAGGAAACCGTACAACTCCATCTGTAGTCTCATTCAAAAACGGTGAAATCATCGTTGGTGATGCTGCAAAACGTCAAGCAGTTACAAATCCAGATACAGTTATCTCTATCAAATCTAAAATGGGAACTTCTGAAAAAGTTTCTGCTAACGGAAAAGAATACACTCCACAAGAAATCTCAGCTATGATTCTTCAATACTTGAAAGGTTATGCTGAAGACTACCTTGGTGAAAAAGTAACCAAAGCAGTTATCACAGTTCCTGCTTACTTCAACGACGCTCAACGTCAAGCCACAAAAGACGCTGGTAAAATCGCTGGTCTTGAAGTAGAACGTATCGTCAACGAACCAACTGCAGCAGCTCTTGCTTATGGTTTGGACAAGACTGACAAAGAAGAAAAAATCTTGGTATTTGACCTTGGTGGTGGTACATTCGACGTCTCTATCCTTGAATTGGGTGACGGTGTCTTCGACGTATTGTCAACTGCAGGGGACAACAAACTCGGTGGTGATGACTTTGACCAAAAAATTATCGACCACTTGGTAGCAGAATTCAAGAAAGAAAACGGTATTGACTTGTCTACTGACAAGATGGCAATGCAACGTTTGAAAGATGCAGCTGAAAAAGCGAAGAAAGACCTTTCTGGTGTGACTTCAACTCAAATCAGCTTGCCATTTATCACTGCAGGTGAGGCTGGACCTCTTCACTTGGAAATGACTTTGACTCGTGCGAAATTTGACGATTTGACTCGTGACCTTGTAGAACGTACAAAAGTTCCAGTTCGTCAAGCTCTTTCAGATGCAGGTTTGAGCTTGTCAGAAATCGACGAAGTTATCCTTGTTGGTGGTTCAACTCGTATCCCAGCCGTTGTAGAAGCTGTTAAAGCTGAAACTGGTAAAGAACCAAACAAATCAGTAAACCCTGATGAAGTTGTTGCCATGGGTGCTGCTATCCAAGGTGGTGTCATTACTGGTGATGTTAAAGACGTTGTTCTTCTTGATGTAACACCATTGTCACTTGGTATCGAAACAATGGGTGGTGTCTTCACAAAACTTATCGACCGTAACACAACAATTCCAACATCTAAATCACAAGTCTTCTCAACAGCAGCAGACAACCAACCAGCCGTTGATATCCACGTTCTTCAAGGTGAACGCCCAATGGCAGCAGATAACAAGACTCTTGGACGCTTCCAATTGACAGATATCCCAGCTGCACCTCGTGGAATTCCTCAAATCGAAGTAACATTTGACATCGACAAGAACGGTATCGTATCTGTTAAGGCTAAAGATCTTGGAACTCAAAAAGAACAAACTATTGTGATCCAATCAAACTCAGGTTTGACTGACGAAGAAATCGACCGTATGATGAAAGATGCAGAAGCTAACGCTGAAGCAGATAAGAAACGTAAAGAAGAAGTTGACCTTCGTAACGAAGTAGACCAAGCTATCTTTGCGACTGAAAAGACAATCAAGGAAACTGAAGGCAAAGGCTTCGACGCAGAACGTGACGCTGCTCAAGCTGCCCTTGATGACCTTAAGAAAGCCCAAGAAGACAACAACTTGGGCGATATGAAAGCAAAACTTGAAGCATTGAACGAAAAAGCTCAAGGCCTTGCTGTTAAACTCTACGAACAAGCCGCAGCAGCCCAACAAGCTCAAGCAGGAGCAGAAGGCGCACAAGCAACAGGAAACGCAGGCGATGACGTCGTAGACGGAGAGTTTACGGAGAAATAAAATAGTCCAGTGGACTATTTTATCCCGAGCTTGAAAATCAGGCGAGTATAAGAAGAAATCCAGAGGTTGCAACCCAGCCTCTGTTTTTCGATAAAAAGGGACTAAACCTGATTTATTTGGGTTTTGTCTCATCAATATGAAATATAGGAATTGAACCTGACCTAAATCGAGGTTTGATTCAAAATATCAATAGAAAGGAACAAATGTGTTCGTAACTGAACACGGGTTCCCAAATTTCTTACTCAATATAACAGAAAGGAATTGAACCCGACCTAAATTCGCGGAAAAAAGATAAATCTGCCTAGGAGCATCGCTCCAGCGTCAGATTTCCTATTTTTCAGTCGAATTTTACGGTCTTGGTATCTTGTATGAACAATACTGAATTTTATGATCGTCTGGGGGTGTCAAAAAACGCTTCGGCAGACGAGATCAAAAAGGCTTATCGTAAGCTTTCGAAAAAATATCACCCAGATATCAATAAGGAGCCTGGTGCTGAGGAAAAATACAAGGAAGTTCAGGAAGCCTATGAGACTTTGAGTGACGACCAAAAACGTGCTGCCTATGACCAATACGGTGCTGCTGGAGCCAACGGTGGTTTTGGTGGAGCTGGTGGTTTCGGCGGTTTCGATGGGGCAGGAGGCTTCGGTGGTTTTGAAGATATCTTCTCAAGTTTCTTCGGCGGAGGCGGTGCTTCGCGCAATCCAAATGCTCCTCGTCAAGGGGATGATCTCCAGTATCGTGTGAATTTGACCTTTGAAGAAGCTATTTTTGGAGCTGAAAAAGAAGTTAAGTACAATCGTGAAGCAAGCTGTAGTACATGTAATGGCTCAGGTGCTAAGCCAGGAACAAGTCCAGTCACTTGTGGACGCTGTCATGGAGCTGGTGTCATTAATGTTGATACACAAACTCCTCTTGGTATGATGCGTCGTCAAGTAACCTGTGATGTCTGTCATGGTCGTGGAAAAGAAATCAAAGATCCATGTACAACATGTCACGGAACAGGTCATGAAAAACAAGCCCATAGCGTACATGTCAAAATCCCTGCCGGTGTGGAAGCTGGTCAACAAATTCGCCTAGCTGGTCAAGGTGAAGCTGGATTTAACGGTGGACCTTATGGTGACTTGTATGTAGTGGTTTCTGTGGAAGCCAGCGACAAGTTTGAACGTGAAGGAACCACTATCTTCTACAATCTCAACCTCAACTTTGTCCAAGCAGCTCTTGGTGATACAGTTGATATCCCAACGGTTCACGGTGATGTTGAATTGGTTATCCCAGAGGGAACTCAGACTGGTAAGAAATTCCGCCTACGTGGTAAGGGAGCTCCGAGCCTTCGTGGTGGTGCAGTTGGTGATCAATACGTTACCGTTAATGTCGTAACACCGACAGGCTTGAACGACCGTCAAAAAGCAGCTTTGAAAGAATTCGCAGCTGCTGGTGACTTGAAAGTAAATCCAAAGAAAAAAGGCTTCTTTGACCATATTAAAGATGCCTTTGAAGGAGAATAAAGCAAAAAGAGCCGTCGGGCTCTTTTTGTCTTATCTTTGAAGATTTAGCGTCGAAAAATCATTTTCCAGTTAGCCTATTATTTATACTTTTGCTTGAGTAAGCCAGCTACATCCATCTCCTGGATGAGTTGCTTGAATTCTGCTTCCTTGCCAGGCTTGATGGTAACGGTATCAATGTGTTTGATTGCTGAGTTATCCTGAATATCCACCAAAGTCAAGGCTTTTTCATAGAAAGCAATTCCCTTTTTTAGACTTTCCTGATCCTTCCAATATAGAACTGAGTAATCAGGATTTGGTTTCTTTCCGATTTCTTGTAAATAATTCCTACTTTCCTTCTCTAAAAATTGCAATAAACCATGATTGAACAAGTTATCCCCTACTTTATAGTATGAAATCTCTCCAGTCTGTAGGACATAGACTTCGAGTCGGTTTTTGGTGAGTTTTGGACTTTCTTTTAGGACAGGGTGACTATTGATGACCTCATCTGAGAAAGTAACATAAAAATGTAAGCCTCCGCCCTCGAATTCATAGTGTCCGTCTGATTCTACTTTTTTAGGAGGGAGATCAAGGGAAACAAAGATTTGTTTGAGGGTGTTATTTCCCTTGTGAATGTCAATCGGTGAGGCTCTGAAAGCAAAAAACAGTACTAGAAATGCTAGGACCGCAAGAAGGCTAAGGCAACCACAAGGGATTAGGATGATCTGTGCCAGAATTTTAAAAAATTGTTTCATTTTCTTTCCTCTTTTTGTTTGGACCTGACAACCTAAAATGGATTTAAGGAAAGTTGATGGCTCTTTTACTTATCTTCGATTTCCTGTGTTTCTTTGATGACAGCTAGTCTAGTCTGGATATCCTTTTCCAAGACCTTAAACTTGTAAGTCAGGTCTTCTTGATATTCCTTGATGAGTTCTTTTTGCTGGTCGATGATTTGCAGGCTGTTTTGGATAATATCTACATCGTCCTTGATAGCTTGAACGCGGTCAGTGGTATTCAAGACTTCATCTGTGATGACTTGGCGATTTTTTGTGACCAGATAACTTCCGGCTGCAGCTCCTGCAAATAGCAGTAGGTTGGATAATTTCATGGCAACTCCTTAGGCGTTTTTGATAGTTTCAGCGACTTGAGCGAGTTTGTCAAAGTCTGGTTCGTGGGCGATAAAATCAATCTTGAGGTCATCGTCCGCACTGTAGCGAGGAACGAGGTGAACGTGGGTATGAAAGACTGTTTGCCCTGCGACTTCTTCACAGTTAGCAATGATATTCATACCAGCAGCCTTGGTAGCTTTCATGACTTTTTGAGCTACTTTTGGTACTTGGGCAAAGAGTTGGCTGGCGCTAGTAGCATCCATTTCCAAGAGATTACGATAGTGTTCTTTTGGCACGACCAAGGTATGTCCTGGTGTCACTTGAGAGATATCAAGAAAGGCAAGAACCTGCTCATCTTCATATACTTTTGAAGCAGGAATTTCCCCTGCGATGATTTTACAAAAAATGCAATCTGACATAAAATCTACCTCTACTGTATTGAATTTTGATATAATATAGCTACATTATACCAGATTTGGAGAAAATATGTTAGAAATTAAAAATCTGACAGGTGGCTATGTCCATGTCCCTGTCTTGAAAGATGTGTCCTTTACTGTTGAAAGTGGGCAGCTGGTTGGTTTGATTGGTCTCAATGGTGCTGGTAAATCGACGACTATTAATGAGATTATCGGTCTGTTGACACCTTATAGTGGCTCCATCAATATAAATGGCCTGACCCTGCAAGAAGACGCGACTAACTACCGTAAGCAAATTGGCTACATTCCTGAGACGCCTAGTTTGTATGAGGAATTAACCCTCAGAGAGCACATCGAAACAGTTGCTATGGCTTATGGTATCGAGCAGAAAGTGGCTTTCGAACGAGTAGAACCTTTGTTAAAAATGTTCCGTCTGGACCAGAAATTAGATTGGTTCCCTGTTCATTTTTCAAAAGGGATGAAGCAGAAAGTCATGATTATTTGTGCTTTTGTGGTGGATCCGAGTCTTTTCATCGTGGATGAGCCTTTCCTTGGTCTTGATCCGCTGGCTATTGCGGACTTGATTCAGCTTTTGGAAGTGGAAAAGCAAAAGGGCAAGTCTATTCTCATGAGTACCCACGTGCTGGATTCGGCTGAGAAGATGTGTGATGCCTTTGTCATTCTTCACAAAGGGGAAGTGCGTGCCAAGGGAAATCTCCTGCAACTTCGCGAAGCCTTTGATATGCCTGAGGCTAGTTTGAATGATATTTACTTGGCTCTGACCAAAGAGGAGGAGCTATGAAAGACTTGTTTTTAAAGAGAAAGCAGGCTTTTCGTAAGGAGTGTGTCGGTTATCTGCGCTATGTGCTCAATGACCACTTTGTCTTGTTCCTGCTTGTCTTGCTGGGCTTTCTAGCATACCAGTACAGTCAACTCTTACAACATTTTCCTGAAAATCATTGGCCTATCCTTTTGTTTGTAGGAATTACGTCTGTTTTGCTTTTGCTTTGGGGAGGAATTGCTACCTATATGGAGGCTCCAGACAAGCTCTTTCTCTTGGTTGGAGAAGAGGAAATTAAACACCATCTCAAGCGTCAAACCGGCATTTCTCTAGTCTTTTGGCTCTTTGTCCAGACCCTTTTCTTGCTGTTATTTGCGCCTTTATTTTTGGCAATGGGTTATGGCTTGCCAGTTTTTCTGGTCTATGTGCTTTTATTGGGGGTAGGAAAATATTTCCTCTTTCGTCAAAAGGCTAGCAAATTTTTCACTGAAACTGGACTGGACTGGGACTATGTTATTTCTCAAGAAAGCAAGCGTAAGCAAGTCTTGCTTCGTTTCTTTGCCCTCTTTACGCAGGTAAAGGGAATTTCAAACAGCGTTAAGCGTCGTGCCTATCTGGACTTTATCCTAAAGGTTGTTCAGAAGGTGCCTGGAAAGATTTGGCAAAATCTCTATCTGCGTTCTTATCTGCGAAATGGAGATCTCTTTGCCCTCAGTCTCCGTCTGCTCTTGCTTTCCATACTGGCACAGGTCTTTATCGAGCAAGCTTGGATTGCGACAGCAGTGGTGGTTCTCTTTAACTACCTCTTGCTCTTCCAGTTGCTGGCCCTCTATCATGCCTTTGACTACCAGTATTTAACCCAACTCTTTCCACTGGACAAGGGGCAAAAGGAAAAAGGCTTACAGGCTGTAGTCCGAGGATTGACCAGTTTTGTTTTATTTGTGGAATTAGTTGTCGGCCTTGTGACCTTCCAAGAAAAACTGGCCCTTCTAGCCTTGCTGGGAGCAGGTTTGGTTTTACTAGTCTTGTACCTACCTTATCAGGTCAAACGTCAGATGCAGGATTAATCTTGCCTATACGACACTAAAAAAGAAGTTGAGTTCAGTTTGTCTCAGCTTCTTTTTAGTTACTATAGGATAATGGTTGGTCCATAGAGACTCAACTTGGTCTTGACCTGATCAAAGTGGAAGCGGTCATAGGCTCGCCAAGCGGCGCGAGTAGGAGCATCTGGATCAAGAGCGCTGAGTCCCATGAGAAGACTGGAAGTCTGGTAAAATTTTTCCAATTCAATCAAGACTCGATTATCCACTGTCTCAGCCTTGGCTAGAAAGCTAAGAATAGAGTTTAATTGCTCCTGAAAGCGGACGTCGTCAGCGGTTGCCTGTTTGCATGCTTGGTAGGCTTTGTTTAAGTCAGTAATCAAAGTCTGAGCTCTTTTGATAGGGTCTATATCTGTCATGGGAATGCCTCCTCTAATCTGGGTGCTAGTCTTGTTTCTAGCAACTGTATTTTGATACTGTCAGTTTATCACTTTTATCTCCTTTTTCACCATAAAATCTTTAATTGCCCTTGAAATTTCCTGAATGGTACTGTTAAGATTTTATGATAAAATAGTTGTAAGATTATCATGCTTATTTGAGGAACAAGATACCTTTCAGGAGCGTTAAAGGCCTGTTTAGGATTTAGTGGGCTTGTATCATAGTATTTTTGCTATTCTCTTTTTAGGAAGAAATCGAAACAAGGAGAGTAAGAAGATGAGAATATTTGTTTTAGAAGATGATTTTTCCCAACAGACTAGGATTGAAACGACAATTGAGAAACTCTTGAAGGAACATCATATCACTCCCAGCTCTTTTGAAGTTTTTGGCAAGCCAGACCAACTGCTGGCAGAGGTGCATGAGAAGGGGGCGCATCAGCTATTCTTTTTGGATATTGAGATTCGAAATGAGGAGATGAAGGGTCTAGAGGTGGCTAGAAAGATTCGGGATCGAGATCCTTATGCTCTCATCGTCTTTGTGACGACTCACTCGGAGTTTATGCCTCTATCCTTTCGCTACCAAGTGTCTGCTCTAGACTACATTGATAAGGCCTTGTCAGCAGAGGAGTTTGAATCTCGTATCGAGACAGCCCTCCTCTATGCCAATAGTCAAGATAGTAAAAGTCTGGCGGAAGATTGTTTTTACTTTAAATCAAAATTTGCTCAATTCCAGTATCCTTTTAAAGAGGTCTACTATCTCGAAACATCGCCCAGAGCCCATCGTGTTATTCTCTATACCAAGACGGACAGGCTGGAATTTACAGCGAGTTTAGAGGAGGTTTTCAAGCAGGAGCCTCGTCTCTTGCAGTGCCACCGCTCTTTTCTCATCAATCCTGCCAATGTGGTTCGTTTGGATAAGAAAGAAAAACTCCTTTTCTTTCCCAATGGTGGAAGTTGTCTAATCGCGCGTTATAAGGTCAGGGAAGTGTCTGAGACTATCAATAACTTACATTGATCTAGGAGAGTTTATGTATATTTTTGGGATGATATCGTATTCACTAGTTATTATTGGGCTAGAAATTATCATGTTCTTTAAGGTAGATGGAATTAGTTTCACTATAGATAAAATTTTTAAGGGCTTTCTTCTAAAATTTCTTCTAGCAGCAATTGTTACAACTTTTAATTATTTAGTCTTGACTGACTATCTGTCATACTTTATAGAACCCTTGTTCGGCCTCAGCTTGTCTTTCTTATTGTTAAGAGGGCTTTCTAAAAGACTCCTTTTCTTTTATGGTCTCTTTCCAATTGTATTGATGGATATCTTTTACAGAAGTCTCTCCTATTTTGTGTTTCCGTTTTTTGGGAAAGGGATTGTAGATGGAGATGGAAATCTTGTCTTTTTGTTGATTATGATATTCGTTTGCTCCATAGTATTAGTCTTTTTGAAATGGTTGGACTATGATTTCACTAGCTTGAGAAGGGAGAGTATAGATAAAGATTTTCAAAAATCCCTGACTACGATTAACTGGATAATGGGGGCTTACTTTCTAGTCATGGAAACTTTGTCTTTCTTTGAATATGAACAAGTTATCCAATCAAAGACTGTTCGCCATTTTATTCTAGTGTTTTACCTCCTCTTTTTTATGGGGATTGTCAAGAAGCTAGATACCTATTTGAAGGACAAACTTCATGAGAGATTGGACCAAGAGAAGGCCTTGCGCTACAGAGATATGGAACGCTATAGTCGGCATATAGAGGAACTTTACAAGGAAGTGCGGAGTTTTCGCCATGACTACACCAACCTCTTGACTAGTTTACGTCTGGGCATTGAAGAGGAGGATATGGAGCAGATAAAAGAGGTCTACGACTCGGTCTTAAAGGATTCCAGTCAGAAATTGCAGGACAATAAATATGACCTAGGCCGATTGGTGAATATTCGGGACCGTGCCCTCAAAAGTCTCCTAGCAGGAAAGTTTTTAAAAGCCAGAGATAAGAACATTGTCTTTAATGTCGAAGTTCCTGAGGAGATTCAGGTCGAGGGGATGAGTCTACTTGATTTTCTAACCATTGTGTCTATCCTTTGTGACAACGCTATTGAAGCCAGTGCAGAGGCCAGTCAACCTCATGTTTCAATCGCCTTTTTAAAAAATGGAGAACAAGAGACCTTTATTATTGAAAACTCTATCAAAGAAGAGGGCATCGATATTTCTGAAATCTTCTCCTTTGGAGCAAGTTCTAAAGGGGAGGAGAGAGGAGTTGGTCTCTATACCGTCATGAAGATTGTGGAAAGCCATCCTAATACCAGTCTAAATACCACCTGTCAAAATCAAATCTTTCGTCAAGTTTTAACAGTTCACTCGATGTCAGTTGATGATTAGAAGATTTGTGGAAAGAAGTATCGCCTGTAGTCATCAATTAAAATGCCATAGTATATGAGGTGTCCTATATGAATAAGAAATCCTTTTTTATCATCTGTTCTACGTTGATTATAGCATCGAATCTTCTTATGATTTCCGTGGTGAACAAGGGAGAAGAAACAGGGAGTAATCTGTTTGTGATTGCTATAGCCTGTGTTTTGCTACCAGCCTTTTTATATGCAGTTGAAAACAAACTGACTTCATTGGTAAGAGTAGAATCAATCCTCCTGATTCAGTTGACAGTTATATCCCTACTCCGTCTTATCAACAGAATAGGGAGTACGCCTGAAATCCTCAACATTATCATTACCCTTATCGCTTTGGCAAGTGGGACAGCTGCTATCCTTGCTGCGATTATGAGAATATATGAGAACATACGGAAGTGAGGGTGAGTAGTTCTCTATTTTGTATTTTCACATTGTCAAGTTCCCCCAGGGCAAGTATGTTTTTCATGCTTGCTTTTTTAAATTTTTTAACAATTCAAGATGTTTTGATGACCATTTATGATTTGAGTAATCCAAGGTCAAAATGAGTGCTATACTAGCAGTGTAAAGGTTCTAGCTCAACAAAGATTCAGGAGGAAATCTTATGAAGAAAAAAATACTTGTCATTTTCATCTTGTATCTAATCATGTCTATCTTTCTATATCCGCTTAGAGAGAGTGCTTGGTATCATCTATTTTATACCATAGCCTATGTGATTGCAGTGATGATTTATTTGGCTATCATGAAAAAGAAAGGAGAAAAGAAATGAAAACTTTTCTTGCTAAAAAACGGAACATCTTCCTTGCGAGATTGTTCCTAGGTCAGTTGCCTTTACTTGTCTCTACTTATCTATTTCTATCTCGTCAGTTTTTAAATTTTTCCTTGGTTTTCCAATTTCTTTTAGTGGTTATTAACTTGGCTTCTATTTTGGTCACTGTTTACCTCACTAGGGAAATGAAGATAAGAGAGTTTGAAGATGATGATTTGGTTAGTCCTAGAACCAATCAACTCATGTATATCGGCTTGACAGGTTTTATGTCTATTATTTGTTTGTATAGAGGTATCACAGCAGGAGAATCCTATCAACAACTAATTGCCTATATTGGCGCTATTCTCTGCTTGCTTATCATGCTTTTGCTCATTTGGGGCTTGAAGTATTATAAAAAGTAGTTTGTCTTCCTTTTTTGACAGAATTTTTGATTAGAAGCTTCTATTAAATCGTTCGTGAAATAAATGAATGGAGGTATTTAATATGAAATACAGATTATTTCTTGTTATTTTTTTGAGTAGTATGTTGAATATTCTTTTAGGGACATTTTTACAAATCTCTAATGTATCGATTGGGTGGATTGTTCTCTACAGTGGATTGTTTGAAGCAGGAATTTTCCTTCTTGCTAATAAAGGGGTGGCGGTAAAAATCAAGGAAGTAGACATCCAAAACCGCTTTAAATTTATTTTTGGAAAAACGGTATGGTTTCAAATTCTTTTGCTCATCTTTTTAATGGTCAAACTTTATCTTGGTTTAGATGTGAGGTTGATTTTATTCTATGGCCATATTTTCATTGTTTTTAATGCCTTAATATATCTATTGTCTAGTAGTCAGGTTAGCCTTAAAAAGAACAAACTGTCTTCTTAATCTTGCAGTAGTAGAGCCTGGCAAGGGTAGGTCATAGTAGGAGGAGTTATATGAAAAGACACTCTATTCTTTTCAAAACGAGTGCCATTCTTTCTTATTTGTTTTTGTTTTTTGGCTTGTTTTGGACAACCCAATTTTGGAGCAATTATTGGGAGTTCTCGTCTTGGGTAGGAAATCTTATCTGGATTCGAAACATCATCAGCCTTCTCTTTATCGGCTCGATGGTTTGGATTTTGATCGGGTCGGGCCATGCTTATCTCTTTCGCATCCCTAGGAAAAAGTGGTTGAGCTATTCTGTTCTGACGGTGTTAGCCGCTGTTGTACTTATCTGCTTTAACTATCTGACAGCTAAACACGTTCAGGGAACCAATGAAGGGTGGAATTTGTTTATTGCCTATAGTGAGACAAATTTTGCGGAGTTTGGTGTTTACCTAACCTTAATCGTACTAGGACCTCTGATGGAAGAATTGGTATTTAGGGGATTGCTTCAACATGCCTTCTTTAAGAATTCGAGGTGGGGGCTGGATCTTCTCTTTCCGTCATTCTTATTTGCCTTGCCCCACTTTTCTAGCTTGCCAAGTCTCGCAGATATTTTTGTCTATACGGCAGTGGGTTGTCTATATGCATGGCTGACACGTTATACGAAGAGCATCTATCCTTCTTATTCGATTCATATTGTTAATAATATCATTGCAAACTTACCATTTTTGCTCACTTTTCTACATAGGGTCTTGGGGTAAAAAAACAAAAGGCTTGCTTTTCAGCCATAGAGGAGGTTATCATGTATAAACACTTATTTTTCCTAGATTCAAAAAAACTAGATTGGTTGACGCCCTATATTCTAGTCTTGGCTTCTGACACTATTGCCTTTAATGTTTTTGTGCTAACCTTTGTATCTGCGGCGGTCTTTAATTCCCTAAATTCCATGCTAGCTTTAATGGCAATCTTCTTAGGGGCTGGCTATGTGGTCGGATTTTGGTTACTAAAATGGTTTGTTTTGGAAAGGCTAGAACTAAAGAATGACGTGTAGGAAGTCTGTTTGGTGGGGAGGCTAGTTTTATGAGAATTTTTAATAAGTGCCATGCCTTATTTTTGGGATTTTTAGTATTTGCAATCGTGGGTGCAGCGGGATATTCCGTCAATCAAGGGGATTATTTTCAACACCAGTACACATTCATTATGATAAAGAGTCTCTTACTTTTCCTTAGTTTTGGCTATGCGAGATGGTTTGACATGATTTCTTTTGGGATGTTAAGCAAGAAACAACTCTTGTTCTTCATTGGAATCTTTCTTCTCACTGTGCTGGTAAATATAGGTTATCATGCCTTTTTCTCAGTTGCTTCTGGTGCTTCGGCTCAACACCTTGAGGAAACGAGTAGAGGACTTTCGCTTTCTTTTATTGTAAGTGCCATAGTTTTGGCCCCTATCCATGAGGAACTCCTGTTTAGAGGACTTCTTCAGGGTGCTGTTTTTGACAATTCTTGGTTAGGGCTTGTACTGACTTCCTCTCTCTTTTCTTTTATGCATGAACCTTATGATATCCCTTCGTTTTTCTATTATCTACTGGGGGGCTTGTTGCTGGGCTTTGCTTATAAAAAGAGCCAGAATTTGTGGGTTTCTACTCTAGTTCATATGTTTTACAACAGTTTACCACTCTTAACTTATATTTAATGAAAATCAAAGAGCAAACTAGGAAACTAGCCGCAGGTTGCTCAAAACAGTGTTTTGAGGTTGTAGATAAGACTGACGAAGTCAGTCACATATATACGGCAAGGCGACGTTGACGTGGTTTGAAGAGGTTTTCGAAGAGTATAAAATGGTTTGTTTTGGAAAGACTAGAGTTAAAGGATGACTTGTAGGGAAGTTTGTTTGTTGAGGAGGATAATTTTATGAAGTTTTTTGATAAATTTCATGCCTTTTGTTTTGGATTTTTAGTACTACTAATCGTCATTACAGTTCCTTATACGATTAACCACGGGGATTTTTTTCAAAATGAATCTGAATTGATTATTGTAAGTCTTCTTGTAACCTCGATGAGTGTTGCTTATGCTAGACAGTTTGAAATGATTTCTTTTGGGATGTTAAGCAAGAAACAACTCTTGCTCTTCATTGAAATTTTTCTTCTAAGTCTGCTTGAGACGCTAGTTTTTATTCATTTCTTCGCTGTTTCTTCTGGCGCAGGAGTTCAACACTTGGCGGAAGTCAGCAGAGGAATTTCTCTGTCTTTGATTTTGACTTCCTCAGTTTTTGGACCAATCCAGGAGGAACTCATTTTCAGAGGACTTCTTCAAGGTGCGGTTTTTGACAACTCTTGGTTAGGGCTTGTGCTAACTTCCTCTCTCTTTTCTTTCATGCATGGACCTTCTAATGTCCCTTCGTTTATTTTTTATCTACTTGGGGGCTTGTTGCTGGGCTTTGCTTATAAAAGGAGCCAAAACCTATGGGTTTCTACTCTAGTTCACATGTTTTACAATGCTTGGCCACTCTTATATTATTTATAAAAATCATGAAAAGGTAAGCAGAAGACGGTGCTTGCCTTTTTCTTTCTATAATGGTACCCAAGCCAATCCAGAGGCTTTTCTTTAAGAATCGGGTTAGAGCGGTTGACGAATAGGCCAAAAACTAGTAGAATAGTAAGGAAACTTTATACGGAGGAAAGAAATGGATTTGGGTGATAATGAGCTAACACTGACTCCCATACCTGGGAAAAGTGGCAAGGCTTATATGGGTAGCTATCCTGATGGGAAGCGTATCTTTGTAAAAATGAACACCTCTCCAATCCTACCTGGTCTAGCTAGAGAACAAATTGCTCCACAATTATTATGGAGTCGCCGTTTGGCAGATGGGCGTGATATGTGTGCTCAAGAATGGTTGACAGGCAAGATATTGACCCCCTATGATATGAATCGTAAACAAATCGTCAATATTTTAACCCGCCTTCATCGCTCACGTCCGTTGATGACACAGTTGAGTCGTTTGGGGTATGCCATGGAAACACCTGTAGATTTACTGCAGTCTTGGCAAGAAACGGCTCCAGATGCTTTGCGTAAAAATCATTTTATCAGTGAAGTGATGGCTGATTTACGTCAGACTATTCCAGGATTTAGAGAGGACCATGCGACCATTGTCCATGGAGATGTACGACATAGTAATTGGATTGAGACAGATAGTGGCTTGATTTATTTGGTGGATTGGGATTCGGTTCGCTTGACCGACCGCATGTTTGATGTGGCCCATATGCTCTGCCATTATATTCCAGAACATCAGTGGAAGGAATGGTTGACCTACTACGGTTACAAGTACAATCAAACGGTATTAAATAAATTGTATTGGTACGGTCAATTGTCTTATTTGAGCCAGATTTCCAAGTATTATATGAACCAAGATTTAGAAAATGTCAATCGGGAGATTCATGGCTTGCGTCACTTCCGAGACAAGTATGGAAAGAGAAGATGAGAGTTAGAAATCGTAAAGGGGCGACAGAATTACTAGAGGCAAATCCCCAGTATGTGGTCCTCAATCCCTTGGAAGCCAAGGGAAAATGGCGGGACTTGTTTGGCAATGATAATCCCATTCATGTGGAAGTTGGAAGTGGAAAGGGTGCCTTTGTTTCAGGTATGGCCAAACAAAATCCTGACATCAACTATATCGGGATTGATATTCAAAAGTCTGTTTTGAGCTACGCTTTGGACAAGGTGCTTGAAGTTGGAGTGCCTAACATTAAGCTCTTGTGGGTAGATGGTTCTGACTTGACTGACTACTTTGAAGACGGTGAGATTGATCGCTTGTATCTGAATTTTTCAGATCCTTGGCCTAAAAAACGCCATGAAAAGCGTCGTTTGACCTACAAAACCTTCTTGGATACCTTCAAACGTATCTTGCCTGAAAATGGAGAAATTCATTTCAAGACGGATAACCGTGGCTTGTTTGAGTACAGCCTAGTGAGCTTTTCTCAGTATGGCATGAAGCTTAATGGTGTCTGGCTTGATTTACATGCCAGTGATTTTGAAGGCAATGTCATGACAGAATACGAGCAAAAATTCTCCAACAAGGGGCAAGTTATCTACCGAGTTGAGGCTCAGTTTTAATCTAAAGAGATTTCAAAAAACTGTTTCCTACTCAAAAAGTAAAACGAATCATATATTCTAAGGATTTAGTTCTGAATTGCACAGAATTAGGTCCTTTTAGTTTAATTTTAAAACAGGTGGTTTTTGCTAAGAGTGTATTTGCGGCCAGATAAGTGGTATAATGAAAAGGTTATGAGAAATAGTATAAATCCTCTTGTATTCTATCTTTTCTTTTTTCTTGTGATAGTTGGTTTGATTTTTTCTGATTATCAACAACATAGACAAGTAGAGGTGCAAACAGAAAAAGAGGTTCAAATAGAAAAAACTGAAACAACTATTGAAACCAGTGAAGGAGAGGAAA
Source organism: bacterium (assembly GCA_905221285.1). Lineage (GTDB taxonomy): Bacteria > Bacillota > Bacilli > Lactobacillales > Streptococcaceae > Streptococcus. The sequence continues at coordinate 32,198 of CAJNCM010000006.1, read as the reverse complement.
ATAAGGTTATCGAAGACAGATTGGCCACGATGACCTTGGAAGAGAAAGTGGGACAATTATTTTGGGCCAGAGTTCCTTCTAATCATCAGATAGAAGATCTTCAATCCTATCATTTGTCTGGTTATATCTTATTTGGAAGAGATTTTGAGGGACGAAGTTTAGAGGATATAAAGGCTTTGACAAAGGGCTACCAAGCTGCTGCAAAGATTCCTTTATTGATTGGTTCAGATGAAGAGGGAGGGACAGTGACTCGTATCAGTTCGATTTTAGAAACTCCCTTTCAATCTCCTATGGCACTTTATCAGCAAGGGGGAATGGAGGCAGTGCTTTCTGATACCAAGCAAAAGGCAGAGCTGCTAAAATCTGTTGGCATCAATGCTGGACTCTTCCCGGTTGCGGATCTTGCAAGAAATCAGTCAGCCTTCATTTATGATCGAACGATTGGACAAGATGCCCAAACAACTGCAAGCTATGCTCAGCAGGTCGTAGAAGAACTTAAAAAGAGTAAGGTTGGGTCAACCTTGAAACATTTTCCAGGATATGGCGATAATGGAGACAGTCATACTGCCATTATCCAAGATAATCGTTCTCTGGATGAATTAAGACAAGCAGATTTTATCCCCTTTCAAGCTGGGATAGATGCAGGGGCGGATAGTGTCTTAGTCTCTCACAATATCCTATCTAAAATTGACACCGTGCCATCATCTATCTCACCGAAAATCACTGACCTTCTTCGTAAGGAATTGCATTTCAAAGGTGTCATTATGACGGATGATTTTGATATGGTGGGATTAGCCGATTTTGTCAGTCAGGAAGAAGCTGCTTTTCAAGTGATTTTAGCTGGAAATGATTTGATTCTAGGGTCTTCCTATCAAACTCAGATTCCTTATATTTTAAAGAAAATTTCCTCTGGAGAGCTGACAGAAGAACGTATTGATGAGTCTGTGAGACGCATTTTAACTTGGAAATACGATTTGGGCCTATTAGGGGAGTCGCAGTAAAAGAAAAGGGCAGTTTTGTAGGACTAGGCAGAAACCTTCAAGGTCAAATCCTTGCAGGTTAGCTTGATTTGTGTTATACTTATAACAAGAATATGAGAAAGTGAGGCGGGGAAATATCTTCGCCTCTTGCTTATGAGGAGGTGGACGCAATCGCAACAATCGTAGAATTAGTCAGAGAAGTTGTAGAACCTGTCATCCAAGAGCCTTTCGAACTCGTGGATATCGAGTACGGAAAGATTGGCAGTGACATGATTCTCAGTATTTTTGTAGATAAACCTGAAGGAATTACCTTGAACGACACGGCAGACTTGACAGAAATGATCAGTCCTGTCCTAGACACCATCAAGCCAGATCCCTTCCCAGAACAATATTTCCTAGAAATCACCAGTCCAGGCTTGGAACGTCCTTTGAAAACCAAGGATGCCGTCGCTGGAGCGGTTGGGAAATACATCCATGTCGGGCTCTACCAAGCCATCGATAAGCAAAAGGTCTTTGAAGGAACCTTGGTGGCCTTCGAAGAGGACGAGTTGACTATGGAATATATGGACAAGACGCGCAAGAAAACCGTCCAAATTCCATACAGTTTAGTATCAAAAGCACGTTTAGCAGTTAAATTATAGAAAAAGAAAGGATAGCTTTTGAGGATTCAAAAGTGAAGAAAACATGAGTAAAGAAATGCTAGAGGCCTTCCGCATTTTGGAAGAAGACAAGGGAATCAAAAAAGAAGATATCATCGACGCAGTAGTGGAGTCGCTTCGTTCTGCTTATCGCAGACGCTATGGTCAATCAGACAGCGTAGCTATTGACTTCAATGAAAAAACAGGTGACTTTACAGTCTATACTGTCCGTGAAGTTGTTGATGAAGTATTTGATAGCCGTTTGGAAATCAGCTTGAAAGATGCTCTTGCCATTAATTCAGCCTATGAACTTGGAGACAAAATCAAGTTTGAAGAAGCACCTGCTGAGTTTGGCCGTGTAGCAGCCCAATCTGCTAAACAAACCATCATGGAAAAAATGCGCAAGCAAACACGTGCCATCACATACAACACTTACAAAGAGCATGAACAAGAAATCATGTCTGGTACTGTAGAACGCTTTGACAACCGCTTCATCTATGTCAACCTTGGCAGCATCGAGGCCCAATTGTCAAAACAAGACCAAATCCCTGGAGAAGTCTTTGCTTCCCACGACCGTATCGAAGTCTATGTTTACAAGGTTGAAGACAACCCTCGTGGTGTCAACGTATTTGTTAGCCGTAGCCATCCAGAAATGATCAAACGCTTGATGGAGCAAGAAATTCCAGAAGTTTATGACGGAACTGTTGAAATCATGAGCGTAGCTCGTGAAGCTGGTGACCGTACTAAGGTTGCCGTTCGTAGCCACAATCCAAACGTGGATGCTATCGGTACAATCGTTGGACGTGGTGGAGCGAATATCAAGAAGATTACGAGCAAGTTCCACCCAGCTCGCTACGATGCCAAGAGCGACCGTATGGTGCCAATCGAAGAAAATATCGACGTTATCGAGTGGGTAGCAGATCCAGCTGAATTTATCTACAATGCCATTGCTCCTGCTGAGGTTGACCAAGTTATCTTTGATGAAAACGACAGCAAGCGTGCCTTGGTGGTTGTTCCTGATAACAAGCTTTCTCTTGCCATTGGTCGTCGTGGACAAAACGTTCGCTTGGCAGCTCACTTGACTGGTTACCGTATCGATATCAAGTCTGCTAGTGAATTTGAAGCCATGGAAGAAGCTGCTTCAGTAGATTTGGAAGCAGAAAACGATACTGTAGAAGAATAAAAGCTGCTAGAGGAGGGAAAGATGAAAACGAGAAAAATCCCTTTGCGCAAGTCTGTTGTATCCAACGAAGTGATTGATAAGCGTGATTTGCTCCGCATTGTCAAGAACAAGGAAGGACAAGTCTTTATCGATCCCACAGGCAAGGCCAATGGCCGCGGCGCTTATATCAAGCTAGACAATAAAGAAGCCCTAGAGGCGAAAAAGAAGAAGGTCTTTAACCGCAGCTTTAATATGGAAGTTGAAGAAAGCTTTTATGACGAGTTGATCGCTTATGTGGATCACAAAGTGAAAAGAAGAGAGTTAGGACTTGAATAAGCAAAAGATAAGCAATCTCTTGGGACTTGCTCAGCGAGCAGGCCGGATCATATCGGGTGAAGAATTGGTGGTCAAGGCCATTCAAGACGGCAAGGCCAAGTTGGTCTTTCTAGCCCATGATGCTGGACCTAATCTGACCAAGAAGATTCAAGATAAAAGTCATTATTATCAAGTAGAAATTGTAACCGTGTTTTCAACACTGGAATTAAGCATAGCAGTCGGGAAATCGAGAAAGGTTTTGGCTGTGACAGATGCTGGATTTACAAAGAAAATGAGGTCTCTTATGGAATAGAAGAGGAGGACATGATTTGTCTAAGAAAAGATTGTACGAAATCGCAAAAGAACTTGGAAAAGAAAGTAAAGAAGTTGTAGCGCGTGCAAAAGAGTTGGGCTTGGATGTGAAAAGCCACTCATCAAGTGTGGAAGAAGCTGTCGCTGCAAAAATCGCTGCTAGCTTTAAGCCTGCTGCTCCGAAAGCAGAAGCAAAACCTGCAGCACCAAAAGCAAGTGCAGAAAAGAAAGCCGAAAAGTCTGAGCCAGCTAAACCAGCTGTAGCCAAGGAAGAGGCAAAACCAGCTGAGCCAGTCGCTCCTAAAACAGAAAAAGTAGCAGCTAAACCGCAAAGTCGTAATTTCAAGGCTGAGCGTGAAGCTCGTGCCAAAGAACAGGCAGAACGACGCAAGCAAAATAAGGGCAATAACCGTGACCAGCAACAAAATGGGAACCGTCAGAAAAACGACGGCCGCAATGGTGGAAAACAAGGTCAAGGCAACCGCGACAATCGTCGCTTTAATGATCAAGCTAAGAAACAGCAAGGTCAGCAAAATCGTGGTAATGAGCGCCGTCAACAAGAGGACAAACGTCCAAATCAAGCGGCTCCACGCATTGACTTTAAAGCCCGTGCAGCCGCATTGAAAGCAGAGCAAAACGCAGAGTACGCTCGTTCAAGCGAGGAACGTTTCAAGCAGACTCAGGCTGCCAAAGAAGCCTTGGCCCAAGCTAACAAACGCAAGGAGCCAGAGGAAATCTTTGAAGAAGCTGCTAAGTTAGCCGAACAAGCACAGCAAGTTCAAGCAGTGGTTGAAACAGCTCCTGTGAAAAAAGAAGTTGCAGTGGATACACGTCGTAAGAAGCAAGCCCGACCAGACAAAGAACGCGACGATTACGATCGCGAAGAAGATGGTCCTAGAAAACAACAAAAGAATCGAAGTAGTCAAAATCAAGTGAGAAATCAAAGAAATAGTAACTGGAATAACAACAAAAAGAACAAAAAAGGCAATAACAAGAACAACCGCAATCAGGTTCCAAAACCTGTTACAGAACGTAAATTCCATGAATTGCCAACAGAATTTGAATATACAGATGGTATGACCGTTGCGGAAATCGCAAAACGTATCAAACGTGAACCAGCTGAAATCGTTAAGAAACTTTTCATGATGGGTGTCATGGCCACACAAAACCAATCTTTGGATGGGGAAACAATCGAACTCCTCATGGTGGATTATGGTATCGAAGCCAAACAAAAAGTTGAAGTGGATAATGCCGACATCGAACGTTTCTTTGTCGAAGATGGTTATCTCAATGAAGATGAACTGGTTGAGCGTCCACCAGTTGTAACCATCATGGGACACGTTGACCATGGTAAAACAACACTCCTAGATACCCTCCGTAACTCTCGTGTTGCGACAGGTGAAGCAGGTGGTATCACTCAGCATATCGGTGCCTACCAAATTGTGGAAAATGGCAAGAAGATTACCTTCCTTGATACACCGGGACACGCGGCCTTTACATCAATGCGTGCGCGTGGTGCTTCTGTTACAGATATTACTATCTTGGTCGTAGCGGCAGATGACGGGGTTATGCCTCAGACTATCGAAGCCATTAACCACTCAAAAGCGGCGAACGTTCCAATCATCGTAGCCATTAACAAGATTGATAAACCAGGTGCTAATCCAGAACGCGTTATCGGTGAATTGGCAGAGCATGGAGTTATGTCAACTGCTTGGGGTGGAGATTCTGAATTTGTTGAAATCTCAGCTAAATTCAACCAAAACATCGAAGAATTGTTGGAAACAGTCCTTCTTGTGGCTGAAATCCAAGAACTCAAGGCAGACCCAACAGTTCGTGCGATCGGTACGGTTATCGAAGCGCGCTTGGATAAAGGAAAAGGTGCGGTCGCAACCCTTCTTGTTCAACAAGGTACCTTGAATGTTCAAGACCCTATCGTTGTCGGAAATACCTTCGGTCGTGTCCGTGCTATGACCAATGACCTTGGTCGTCGTGTTAAAGTTGCTGGACCATCAACACCAGTTTCTATCACAGGTTTGAACGAAGCACCAATGGCGGGTGACCACTTTGCCGTTTACGAGGATGAAAAATCTGCGCGTGCAGCAGGTGAAGAACGTGCCAAACGTGCCCTCATGAAACAACGTCAAGCTACTCAACGTGTCAGCCTTGAAAACCTCTTTGATACCCTTAAAGCTGGTGAACTCAAATCAGTTAACGTTATCATCAAGGCCGATGTACAAGGTTCTGTTGAAGCCCTTTCTGCCTCACTTCAAAAAATCGATGTGGAAGGTGTCAAAGTTACTATCGTTCACTCAGCTGTCGGTGCCATCAATGAATCTGACGTGACTCTTGCTGAAGCTTCAAATGCTTTCATCGTTGGTTTCAACGTACGCCCTACACCACAAGCGCGTCAACAAGCAGAAGCTGACGATGTGGAAATCCGTCTCCACAGCATTATCTACAAGGTTATCGAAGAGATGGAAGAAGCCATGAAAGGGATGCTTGATCCAGAATTTGAAGAAAAAGTTATCGGTGAAGCAGTTATTCGTGAAACCTTCAAGGTGTCTAAAGTGGGAACTATCGGTGGATTCATGGTTATCAACGGTAAGGTTACCCGTGACTCTAAAGTCCGTGTTATCCGTGATGGTGTCGTTATCTATGATGGCGAACTCGCAAGCTTGAAACACTACAAAGACGACGTCAAAGAAGTTACAAACGGTCGTGAAGGTGGATTGATGATCGATGGCTACAATGATATTAAGACTGATGATGTGATTGAGGCTTATGTCATGGAAGAAATCAAGAGATAAGATTTTTGCTCCTTTCTTAGGTGGTGAGGGACGCAAGCAAACCGATGGTTTCATTGCTTATTTTTGAGCCTAGGGTCTCAAAAATCCCCTTTGATGGGACTGATAAATCAGTTCCATCACTTTCACCACTGCGAAAGAAGCAGATGATTTCAAATTGAACTTCGTTTCAATTTGAACTGAAAATCAATAAGTTTAAAAATAGCTAGGTCTGCTGGCCTAGCTTTTGGTTCAAAGTAGAGAAAGGAATATCATGGCAAATCATTTCCGTACGGATCGTGTGGGCATGGAAATCAAGCGTGAAGTCAATGAGATTTTGCAAAAGAAAGTCCGTGATCCGCGTGTCCAAGGTGTGACCATCACAGATGTTCAGATGCTAGGTGACTTGTCTGTTGCCAAGGTTTACTACACCATTTTGAGTAACCTTGCTTCAGATAATCAAAAAGCTCAAATCGGGCTTGAAAAAGCAACTGGTACTATCAAACGTGAACTTAGTCGCAATTTGAAATTGTACAAAATCCCAGATTTGACTTTCGTCAAAGACGAATCCATCGAATATGGAAACAAGATTGACGAAATGCTACGCAATCTGGATAAAAACTAAAGAAGAGGGGCAACCCTCTTTTTGGTGGAGGAAAAGGCAATAAAACATGCTGGCGGAATCTTTCCAGAGTTAAACATTATTAAAAAGCTTTATAAAATTCAACTTGTATGATATTATAGGAATTAGAAAGAGTAAATTTCACAGAAATGGTCAGTAAGACTGGTATCGTTAATATTTTGAAAGTGTTGTTAAACGAGGGAAGATAATATGGGACTCATAAAAACTCTAGCTAAAACTTACGGTAATTATTTTTTGACCGTGCAAGGTGTAAAAGTAATGAAAACGATAAAGAAAGATGATAATGCCGTTGTCGGTCTGGGGAAACTTTTTATTGCAGACAAGTTAATGGATACGGCTCGGTGGCTCATCAAGCCAGAGGAGAGAGAATGAAATTTTTCTGGGCAATTCTTGCTATTATTTTTATCAAACCAATTTTTGGGATTGTGAAATTCTTTTGGATGATCATCTCTTTTGCAGTCCAATTGCTGTTTTACAAGCTATTATTTAAAATATTGGATTGGCTCTTTAAACTTATCTAGATGGTAATCCAAATCGTAGAGAACTAGCAGGAACTCCACTGCTAGTTTTTTAATCTCTTTCCTTGTGGTATAATAAAAGCAGTAAAATCATTTTAGAACTTTCAATGGAGGTCGTCATGGATAATATCATCGATGTGTCAATTCCCGTTGCAGAAGTGGTGGACAAGCATCCAGAAGTCTTGGAAATCCTAGTGGAGTTGGGTTTTAAACCCCTTGCCAATCCCTTAATGCGCAACACAGTTGGTCGTAAAGTATCGCTCAAACAGGGTTCTAAGCTTGAAGGAACTCCTATGGACAAGATTGTCCGCACGCTGGAAGCAAATGGCTACGAAGTGATTGGATTAGACTAATGGCAGATGAACGGATTCATGTCCTACGGGATATTTTGTTAGAATTGCATAATGGCGCCTCTCCTGAGTCGGTTCAGGAGCGCTTTGATGCGACCTTTACAGGTGTTTCAGCCATCGAGATTTCCCTCATGGAGCACGAGCTGATGAACTCAGACTCAGGTGTCACCTTTGAAGATGTTATGGAACTCTGTGATGTCCATGCCAATCTTTTTAAAAATGCTATTAAAGGTGTCGAAGTAGAGGATACCGAGCATCCAGGTCACCCAGTTCGGGTCTTCAAAGAAGAAAATCTGGCCCTCCGTGCGGCCTTGATTCGCATTCGTAGATTGTTAGATACTTATGAATCTATGGAAGATGAAGAAATGCTGGCAGAGATGCGTAAGGGCTTGGTGCGTCAGATGGGACTTGTAGGTCAATTTGACATCCACTACCAGCGCAAGGAAGAGCTCTTTTTCCCCATCATGGAGCGCTATGGTCACGATTCACCTCCTAAGGTCATGTGGGGAGTGGATGACCAGATCAGGGAACTCTTTCAAACAGCTTTAGCGACAGCCAAGTCATTACCTGAAGTGCCGATTTCCACTGTAAAAGAAGATTTTGAAGCCTTTGCGACAGAGTTTGAAAGTATGATTTTCAAGGAAGAGTCCATCCTTCTCATGATTCTCCTTGAGTCCTTTACCCAAGATGATTGGCTTCAGATTGCGGAGGAGAGTGACGCCTATGGCTATGCCATCATCCGTCCGTCTGAGAAATGGGTGCCAGAACGTCAGCGCTTTGTTGAGGAAAAGAGTGCAGAGGAGCCTGTACAGTTAGATACGGCAGAGGGTCAAGTTCAGCAGGTTATTGATATGCCAGAAGGTCAGTTTACCATTACCTTTACCCCTAAGGAAAAGGAAGTAGTGTTGGACCGCCATAGTCAACAGGCTTTTGGAAATGGCTATCTTTCAGTCGAGCAGGCTAACCTGATCCTCAATCACCTCCCTATGGAGATTACCTTTGTCAATAAAGACGATATTTTCCAATATTACAATGACAATACGCCAGCTGATGAGATGATTTTCAAACGGACCCCGTCCCAAGTAGGGCGCAATGTCGAACTTTGCCATCCGCCTAAGTATTTGGACAAGGTTAAGACCATTATGAAGGGGCTTCGTGAGGGTACTAAGGACAAGTATGAAATGTGGTTCAAGTCTGAGTCGCGAGGTAAGTTTGTCCACATCACCTACGCAGCAGTGCACGATGAAGAGGGAGAATTTCAAGGGGTGCTGGAGTATGTTCAGGATATTCAACCCTACCGTGAGATTGATACGGACTATTTCCGTGGATTAGAATAAGGAGAAAAAATGAGTTACGAACAAGAGTTTATGAAGGAATTTGAGGCTTGGGTCAATACCCAGATTATGATTAACGACATGGCGCACAAGGAAAGCCAAAAAGTCTATGAAGAAGACCAAGATGAGCGTGCCAAAGATGCCATGATTCGATACGAAAGTCGCTTGGATGCTTATCAGTTTTTGCTTGGTAAGTTTGAAAACTTCAAAGCAGGCAAGGGATTCCATGATTTGCCAGAAGGCTTGTTTGGTGAGAGAAATTATTAAACGAGATAGATTCTTGATTTTTTACTAAAATCTTGATAGAATATTTATATTAAATCCTTGTCAGAGCAGGGGTTTTTTATTGAAAGGATTTTATCATGTCAAAGAAACTCAATCGTAAAAAACAATTACGAAATAGCCTCCGTCGTGCAGGTGCTTTCTCAAGTACTGTGACGAAGGTTGTAGAAGAGACAAAAAAAGTCGTAAAACGTGCAGAACAGTCAGCAAGCCAAGCTGGTAAGGCTGTTTCTAAAAAAGTTGAACAAGCAGTAGAAGCTACCAAAGAGCAAGCTCAAAAAGTAGCCAATTCTGTAGAAGATTTTGCAGCAAACTTGGGTGGACTCCCACTTGACCGTGCCAAAACTTTCTATGATGAAGGAATTAAGTCTGCATCAGATTTCAAAAACTGGACTGAAAAAGAACTCCTTGCCTTGAAAGGAATCGGCCCAGCTACCATCAAGAAATTGAAGGAAAATGGCATCAAGTTCAAGTAATTTTTCTTGTTCCTTGCATTTCCGTCAAAATCTTGCTACAATAGAGCCATTAGAGGTGTTTTGAATCCCACATTTTACAGAAAGTGGCGGTGCTGAGAAGTCCACAAATGTGTCAAAACTAGTTGCTAATGGATGAAAAATTGAAATAAAAGTGTCTTTTTGTTTTAAAGACGAGAGTTGCGGGCGCTGCCCGAAATTGGGTGGTACCGCGGATAACACATTCGTCCCTGTCATGTAGATGGCAGGGCTTTTCTTTTGCGTCTTAGTCAAAGGGGGTTGTTATGAAGCAATCTTTTAAAACAAGTAAACTCTACTATGGTTTTCCTATTTTCATTTTGGGGTATCAGGACCAGAACTTTGAGCAGAATATCACGACCTGCAGTTCCTCTTATAGCTTGGGAGATTGGCTAGTCATCGGTGTCGGAGCTAAGGAAAATGCGGCTGAGCAAATCAAGCATTACCAGAAGTTTACTGTGAATATTCCTGATGAAAATCTCATGCTCGAGATGGAGCAGGCTGGTTTTATCAGTCATCGAGAGAAATTGAAACACATGGGACTAGACTACGAGATTTCTGAACAGACTCAGGCACCGATTTTAGAGGCCTGTCCAGTCGTATTGGACTGTCAGGTAGATCGGATTATCGAGGAAGATGGAATCTGTCACATCTTTGCCAAGATTATCGAGCGACTTGCTGATCCAGATCTCTTGAATGAGAAAGGGCATTTTAAAAATGACCGTTTTTCACCGACTTACTTTATGGGGGACGGTCACCAGCGCGTTTATCGCTATTTAGATAACCGTGTTGACCCTATGGGGAGCTTCATAAAGAAAGCGAGGAAGAAGGATGTCAAGAGCTGAATTACCAGAACGATTAGAAACCGAACGACTCGTCCTACGAGTTCGTACAGTGGCAGATGCTGAGGATATCCATACCTACGCTAGTCTCTCAGAGGTCGCCTATCCAGCAGGCTTTCCTCCAGTCAAGACCTTGGAAGATGAGGTTTACTATCTAGAGCATATCCTTCCCGAACGCAATCAAAAGGAAAATCTCCCAGCTGGCTACGGAATTGTCGTCAAAGGAACCGATAAAGTCATCGGCTCTGTTGATTTCAACCATCGGCACGAAGACGATGTACTGGAGATTGGCTACACCTTACACCCAGACTATTGGGGACGAGGTTATGTGCCAGAAGCAGCACGTGCCTTGATTGACATAGCTTTTAGAGAACTAGGTCTTCACAAGATTGAATTGACTTGTTTTGGTTATAATATCCAAAGTAAACGAGTTGCAGAAAAACTTGGATTTACCCTCGAAGCTCGTATCCGAGACCGTAAAGATGTTCAAGGGAACCGCTGTGACAGTCTGATATATGGTTTGCTGAGAAGTGAATGGGAGGTGATTTGATGCATGTTTTCATCATTGGGGCTCCAGCTTCTGGGAAAATGACGATTGGTCAAGAGTTATCTCGACTGACAGATGCTACCCTCTTTTATAACCATCAAGCCATCGATTTTGCATTAGAAATCTATCAGGACTTTACAGAGGAAATGTGGGAATTTGTTCGTGGAATCACTTTTTCTTTCCTTGGAGCAAGTGCAAGAAATCAGCGATCAGTAATTTTAACTGACGTAATTGATTTTTCAAATCAGTACCAGCTGATGTATTTAAAGCAAATTCAGAATTTATTGGATAACTTTCATCAAGAGATTCTGTTTGTTGAGTTGGAAACAAGTCTTGAAGAGCGTTTACGTCGAAATCGAACGGAGAACCGGTTGACGCACAAGCCCTTGAAACGGCATATTGAGATATCTGAAAGAGAAATTTTAGAGACTGCTGAAACACTTCAATTAAATTCCCAACATCAACCAAATGAGTTGCACCACTACCTTAAAATAAATAATACGAATCTGTCTGCAGAAGAGGTTGCTAAGCAGATTCAAAATAAAATGAATACAATAGAGAAAGGACAAACACATGTCTAAAGAACTTTCACCTAAATACAATCCAGCCGAGGTTGAGGCTGGTCGTTACCAAAAATGGCTTGACGCTGATGTTTTCAAGCCTTCAGGAGATCAAAAGGCTAAGCCTTATTCTATCGTGATTCCACCACCAAACGTAACTGGGAAGCTTCACCTTGGTCACGCTTGGGATACGACTTTGCAAGATATTATTATCCGTCAAAAACGCATGCAAGGTTTCGATACGCTTTGGCTTCCGGGGATGGACCATGCGGGGATTGCGACTCAGGCTAAGGTTGAGGAGCGCTTGCGTGGTGAAGGCATTACGCGTTATGACCTCGGTCGCGAAAAATTCCTCGATAAGGTTTGGGAATGGAAAGACGAATATGCCACTACTATCAAGGAACAATGGGGCAAGATGGGGCTCTCTGTAGACTACTCTCGTGAGCGTTTCACTCTTGACGAAGGTTTGTCAAAAGCCGTTCGCAAGGTCTTCGTGGACCTTTACAAGAAAGGCTGGATCTACCGTGGTGAGTTTATCATTAACTGGGACCCAGCAGCTCGCACAGCTCTTTCTGATATCGAGGTGATCCACAAGGACGTTGAAGGTGCCTTCTACCACATGAATTACATGCTGGAAGACGGTTCACGCTCCCTTGAAGTTGCGACCACTCGTCCTGAGACCATGTTTGGGGACGTTGCCGTTGCGGTCAATCCAGAAGACCCACGCTACAAGGATTTGATTGGTAAAAATGTCATCCTTCCAATCGCTAATAAACTCATCCCAATCGTTGGTGATGAGCACGCGGATCCTGAGTTTGGTACTGGTGTCGTGAAAATCACACCTGCCCACGATCCAAACGACTTCTTGGTTGGTCAACGCCATAACTTGCCACAAGTCAACGTCATGAATGATGACGGAACTATGAATGATTTGGCCTTCGAATTTGCAGGTATGGATCGTTTTGAAGCTCGTAAGGCAGTTGTTGCCAAGTTGGAAGAAATCGGTGCCCTCGTTAAAATCGAAAAACGTGTCCACAGTGTTGGTCACTCAGAGCGTACAGGTGTTGTGGTTGAACCACGCTTGTCTACGCAATGGTTCGTTAAGATGGACCAATTGGCCAAGAATGCTATTGCCAACCAAGACACAGAGGACAAGGTTGAATTCTACCCACCTCGTTTCAACGATACCTTCCTCCAATGGATGGAAAATGTCCATGACTGGGTAATCTCTCGTCAGCTCTGGTGGGGCCACCAAATCCCTGCTTGGTATAATGCTGAGGGTGAAATGTATGTCGGTGAAGAAGCTCCAGAAGGTGACGGATGGACTCAGGATGAAGACGTCTTGGATACTTGGTTCAGTTCTGCCCTTTGGCCATTCTCAACCATGGGTTGGCCGGATGTCGACTCAGAAGACTTCAAGCGTTACTTCCCAACTTCAACCTTGGTAACAGGTTACGACATCATCTTCTTCTGGGTGTCTCGTATGATCTTCCAATCCTTGGAATTCACTGGCCGTCAGCCATTCCAAAACGTTCTGATCCACGGTCTTATCCGTGACGAGCAGGGACGCAAGATGTCGAAATCTCTCGGTAACGGGATTGACCCAATGGATGTCATCGAGAAATACGGTGCCGATGCTCTTCGTTGGTTCCTTTCAAACGGTTCTGCACCAGGGCAAGACGTGCGCTTCTCTTATGAGAAAATGGATGCTTCATGGAACTTTATTAACAAAATCTGGAACATCTCTCGTTATATCCTCATGAATAATGAAGGTTTGACCCTTGAGCAAGCAACTGCCAATGTCGAAAAAGTGGTCAACAAGGAAGCTGGAAACGTCACAGACCGCTGGATTCTCCACAACCTCAATGAAACGATCGGCAAAGTCACTGAAAACTTTGACAAGTTTGAATTTGGTGTGGCTGGGCATATCCTCTACAACTTCATCTGGGACGAGTTTGCGGACTGGTACGTTGAGTTGACCAAGGAAGTCCTTTATAGCGACAACGAAGAAGAGAAAGTTATCACACGCTCTGTTCTCCTTTACACTTTGGACAAGATCCTTCGTCTCCTTCACCCAATCATGCCATTTGTGACAGAGGAAATCTTTGGACAAATCTCAGAAGGCTCTATCGTGACAGCAGAATACCCAACTGTCAATCCAGCCTTTGAAGACCTTGTTGCCCACACTGGTGTGGAAAGCCTCAAAGACTTGATTCGTGCCGTTCGTAATGCGCGTGCGGAAGTAAACGTAGCACCAAGCAAACCAATCACCATCCTTGTTAAGACAAGTGATAGCGACCTGGAAGCCTTCTTTAACAGCAATGTCAACTACATCAAACGCTTCACAAATCCAGAACACTTGGAAATCGCATCAAATATCCCTGCACCTGAACTCGCTATGTCAAGCGTTATCACAGGAGCAGAAATCTACTTGCCACTGGCTGATCTTCTCAATGTCGAAGAAGAGCTGGCTCGTCTTGACAAGGAACTGGCTAAATGGCAAAAAGAACTAGATATGGTCGGTAAGAAGCTCTCTAACGAACGCTTCGTAGCCAATGCCAAACCAGAAGTCGTCCAAAAAGAACGTGACAAACAAGCCGACTACCAAGCCAAATACGACGCGACCGTCGCACGTATTGATGAGATGAAGAAGTTGGTGAAATAAACACAGAAACACGGCGGAATGCCGTGTTTTGATGAATGGAGATACAATGTTAAAAAACGTTACAATAAATAATCTATTTGATAAAGAGGATATTAATATTGATTTTTCAAAGCGATCTGTAATAATTACTGGAGACAATGGTAATGGTAAAACTACGATTTTGAATATAATCTATAACGTGTTGGTTGGGAATTATTATGCTCTTTATAAGATCAATTTTGAGAAAGCATTTATTAACTTTCAATCAGATTTTAAATATATGAATGAAATTAAAATTGAACGAGAGAATAATAATAACTTTAAAAAAATGACTATTACTTATAGATCTAAAAAAGATTCATTAAAAATAAAGATAAATGCTTCAGGTATAAATAGTATTATTTCAGTCGAAAGTATAAAAAGGAATCAAGAAATACTATACAATGAGAAGTATAATGAAAATTTGCTCTATAATGATGATAGTCAAACTATATTGGAGTTGTTGGAATCAATTCACGAAAATAAATTTAATACTAAGATAAGAGAAATTAATAAGTCATTACTATATTTTCCAACATACAGGCGCATAGATTTAGATATTGAATCATATTTTACAAATCTATATGAACCTTCAATGATGAGTTTTTTTGCGAGAGATCGTTCACTAACTAAAAAAAAGTTTGGAACCATAGATAGAAGAGTAATTGGTATATCTAATACTGATATTGAAGATATTTTACGAGAATATACGAGAACTATAAATGAAATATCTTCCCAAAGCTTAGATAACCTACTAAAGAACTTTGCTAAAAACAGTATTTTAGGTATAAACAATGAAAAACTTGAGATTCAATTTTCTAATTTTTCGAAAAAATCAAATATATTAGATCAATTAAACAATATTAATGATAGTTTGGATTTAAGAATATCTGATGAACAACTCACTAATATAGCAAAGCAATTTGAAGAAAAACTATTATTTATGAAAAAAATAGGTGAGAATAAACCTAAATCGAAAGAAGAAATGAACGAAGTTATGAATCTGATTCTATCTTTACCGATGATGCAAGTTTTTCAAAATTTACAAGAATTATATAAAAAATTCAGTCAAGAAATGAATTCAGAGTTAGAAAGTTTTGCCTATATTCAAGAAAACTTATTAGACTTTTCTGGTAATAGATTGAAATTAAACAGGACAGAGCTAAATGAATTCAATTTTTCAAAAGTAGGAACTGGTGTTGAAAAATTTAATGATTTTTCGACGGGAGAAAAACAATTAATAACATTTCTAGTATACTCCGCAATTGAACTCCCAAAAGATACACCCTCATTAATAATAATTGATGAACCTGAATTATCACTTCATGTAAAATGGCAACGTAAGCTCCTAAAAAATCTTTTAAAGAAAAATAATATTAAAATTTTATCAGCAACTCACTCTCCGTACATACTTAATAAGTTAGAAGTAGATTCTATGATTGTTAGAAAGCAGGAAGCAGATGAGTGTTAATACAATCAAAATCGGTAGTGCTATCCCTGAAATTATAGAAATTGATGATACTGCAGAAGATTTTTTTGATCTCCCAAAGCCAGAGAAAATTTTAATTGTTGAAGGAGATACAGATGCGATAGTACTTGAAAACTATTTAGATTTAGAAAAAATACCTAAAAACTTCTTGATTCGTACAACAATTATGACAAATGAAAATCATCATTCGGGAAAAGATATTGCTTTGGAGTATTATGATAAAAATAAAGACAATCAAGAAATCGTATTACTTTTAGATAGAGATTATGATTTTATATGTTCAACAGAGAGAACAGATGATAAAATAATATATTACGATTACTATTCTCTTGAAAATTATTTTTTTGAAGAAAAAGTTCTAAAATTTGCATTAATGGCAAATGCAGTCCCTAAAGACAAGAGAGATAAAATATTACATTTTATAAATAGTGATAAGCAAGAAATATTAAATCCTTTGATTGAATGTTCAAAATTACGTATTTTCAGAAAATATCATAAAGAGAAAAAAACACCTTTCCAATTAAATGAAGAAGAAATAATAAAATTTGCAAATTTTATAAAAAAATTGGATATAAAAGGTTGCATTCAAGGTAAAAATCCATATCTAGCTGGTTCTAATTTTAAAGATAGATTACACACATATGTAAACCAATCTTTAGAAGATATTGACCCTAAATTGTACTCACAAATACAGGAGTTTATTTCATGTATTCAAATTTCTTATCCTACTACTCTAATAGAGTACTTTAAAACCTTTTTTAATGGTAAAGATTCTTTGAAATTTTTTGTAGAGTTACTATTTTACGAGGAGTTGATTAGTTCACACATTGGGCGTATATCTTCTCGAGATACCTTGGAGAGTTATATTTTTCACTCAGACTTATACAAAAATAAAGTTCAGACGATTATAAATCGTTTTTCAGCTTAATTTTAATTCTAACTATAAAATGATAATTTTTAGAAAGCAGGTTACTACATGACAAATTCTGTAAGTTCGAACCGGCCCGAGAAGTACAACATTGCGGCTTTCTTCTCAGGTGTTGGGGGAATTGAGTTGGGATTTGAACAGACCAACGAGTTCAGAGTGGTGTATGCCAATGAATTTGATAAGTATGCGCGTCAGACTTATCAATTAAACCATCCAGATACCTATTTGGATGGTCGTGATATTCACGATGTTCAGCCGGAAGATATCCCAGCTGAGCGCGTAGATGTGATTATGGGAGGTTTCCCTTGTCAAGCCTTTAGTATTGCGGGTTATCGCAAGGGTTTTGATGACGATCGTGGCGATCTTTTCTTTGAGTTGCTTCGCATGATTGAGGGATGTAAACCTCGTGCTATCTTCATCGAAAACGTCAAGAACATGGTCGGCCATGACCATGGCAATACTTTCAAGGTTATTCGTGAAGCCTTGACCGAGAACAACTACTGTATCAAGTGGAAGGTTCTCAACGGAAAAGACTATGGAAATATCCCACAAAACCGTGAAAGGATCTACATTGTTGGTTTTGATAGCAAGGAAGCTTATGACTTGTTTGAATTCCCAGAGGAAATCAAGCTGACTACGAGTCTTCAGGATGTGATTAACTTCGGCGATCAACTAGACGAGGTCTACTACTACCGTGAAGGCAAGCAGAATTTCTACGACCAGTTGAAATTTGAAGTCACTAGTCAAGATACGGTTTACCAGTGGCGCCGTCAGTATGTCCGTGAAAATAAAAACGGTGTTGTCCCAACCCTAACAGCAAATATGGGAACAGGTGGACACAATGTTCCATTGATTTTGACGGACAGTGGTGAGATTCGGAAGTTGACTCCCAAAGAAACCTTTAATGTCCAAGGATATCCTAAATCCTTTAAAATCCCAGAAGGGGTTTCTAATGGTCAGCTATACAAGCAAGCTGGAAACAGCGTGGTTGTTCCTGTGATTAAACGCATCGCAGAAAATGTTGCCAAGGCTTTAAATGAAAGTCAAGGGCAATCTCAACTTGAACGCTCAGGAAAAATTGCCATTATCTACACCAAGATGAATGGACAATTTGAAGGGCAATCCTATGTCAAGGACTTTGTAGATAGCTATGATCAAGCTCTTGAAAAAATCCAATCTTATGATGATGGTCTAGCCCTTCTGTCTGGTGAAGATTATTTAAAATTGGTTAAAAAACGAGGCAATCTTGAATTTTACAGTATTAATTAACGAATATATAAAGAGGATTAGTGAAAAACTAATCTTCTTTTGATATACTGAAAATAGAAAAGAGGGTGCTTATGTGGGAACATCTAAAGTCTGAACAAAAAGACAAATACAAAACCTTAATTACCAACTTCGCTAGCTTGAGCCAAGCTTTCTCTCAAAAGGCTGAGTCCGAAGATGAGGGACAAACAGAGAATTATGTTGCTCCGATTGTTAATTCTAAATTTCAAGAAACAGTCTTCCAGAAGGCTTTTAATGCGGTTGGGGAAGATATTGCCAATACCTCCTATGATGCCTCTGTCGTTGTGGATGAAAATCATAAATACCTAGTGGGTATTAAGTCTTTTGGGATTAATTCTGGAGACCAAAAGATCGCTCAGTTTAAGAAGGATTCTCAAGATTGGACGGACTTGTTGGGTGATATCAAATTCCATGCAGATATCTCAGCAGATAAAGAAACGGCAGACAAGCAAAACTATCAACGCTATGAAGAGTTGGCACGAAAGATTGCGTCCTTAAGAAATCAGAGAATCGAATCTTCTAAGGCACAAATCAAAGGATTTAACTCAGACTCAGTCAATGTTGAAGCTGTTTATCACGTTCTGATGCCGACACCGAAGGGAGAAAATCCTAAGATTTTTGTCGGTGAAACATCTTATTTGCCAGTTGATATTGATAATCTGGTCATTGAAGGATCAACCACCAAAAACAATCCAACCAATTTTCGATTTACGGATGGGCAACACCACTACAAATACACAGCGGCAGATAGCCAGCTCCACATGACTTTTAACAATAAAGACATTGTGGTAGATACTTGGGACGTCCATTATATTGAAGATCCTTTTTCGCTCTTTGAAAACCTTCATTTACTGACAGCTGAAAAGGATAAAATCGATGTCTTAGAAACAGTGTCTTGGGTGATTACAGATAAACATGGAAATGTGGAAGAAAACTCTGGTTTCAATGCCTTTAATGGTGGTTCAAAATTAGCTAAGAAAGATCGCCTACCACGGATTCTAAAGATTCAGGATAAATTTAAGGATAGTCTTGCTCCAGAAGAACTAGCTTTTGTGACCTTCTCTTTAGAAGAAATCCTCTTGAAAAAGTGGACTAGCAAGGAAGAAAAAGTTCAGATGAAGGCTATTCGTGAGGGTTTGATTCACTTTGTTCACAATACTGGTAATAAAAAACTCATTAAAGAAATTGAACAGCTGGTTTATCGTCCAGTTAGTGAAGTCTACATTCCTCTGCCAGACTCTAAGAACTTCCATGATGAAAGACCGGATTTCTTTGGTTCTGGATTTGGGACTTTTGAACCTGGAACTAAAAAATTGGTTCTATCTAAAGAAGAAAGAACTTTTAAACTACGCTTTTTATCTTCTGGTGATGTTATTAACGCCTATATAAATCAAGAAGCTGGAAAGGCTATTCAGTCTACCGATAAGCAAGAAATCCTTGGGAATTGGATTTTACGTGGTGTTTTCCAGTTGAAAGAACGAGAAGTCTTGACAGGTCAACGTTTAAATGACCTGGAAATCAACGGTATTCGTTTGACCAAATTTAAAAATGGTGAAATCGGTATCGAATTCATGTGGATTGATACAGAAAATCCACCTCACGATGCCATCGGCTGGGTAGCAAAGAAATAAAAAGTCCTATTACTTTCTCTCCCTTAACCTTTGACTATTCCGCAAAATTATCGTAAAATAAAGAGTAAATGATAAAATGAGGTCAGAGTCTGTTTACTCTGGCGATAGTAGTATAAATGAGGAGAAACGCTTTGGAATTAGAAGTATTTGCTGGGCAAGAAAAAAGTGAACTATCTATGATTGAGGTAGCGCGTGCTATCTTGGAACTTCGTGGTCGCGACCATGAGATGCATTTTAGCGATCTTGTAAACGAAATTCAAAACTACCTTGGAACATCAAACAGCGATATCCGTGAAGCTTTGCCTTTGTTCTACACAGAGTTGAACTTTGACGGTAGCTTCATCTCACTTGGAGACAACAAATGGGGTCTTCGTTCATGGTATGGTGTGGACGAAATCGATGAAGAAATCATCGCTCTTGAAGAAAATGACGACGATGAAGTAGCACCAAAAGCCAAGAAAAAACGTGTCAATGCCTTCATGGATGGTGATTCAGATGCCATTGACTACAATGCAGATGATCCAGAAGACGAAGATGCATACGAAGCAGATCCAGCTCTCTCATACGATGATGAAAATCCAGATGATGAGAAAAATGAAGTGGAAGCTTACGATGCAGAAATCAACGAGATTGCTCCTGATGACTTGGGTGAAGACGTGGATCTCAACGAAGAAGACGACGAGTTTTCAGATGATGATACTGAAAACATCGAGGAATAAAAGTTAGCTATTGACAATTATCCTATTTTTAGGTATCATATTGTTCGGGCACCTCTTTTAGAGGTCGGGGCTCCCTAGTTCTTAGGGAGCTATTTTTGTTTTTTCAAGAAGTTATCTTCTTGTATTTTAGTTGTGAATCTGGTGCAGTCGTCCCAGATTATTCTTATTAGTAGGGTCTTGTTTTCTATGTCCCCTCGTAGTCAGCAAGACCTTGAGCATTTTAGAAAGAGGAATCTATGTCTACGAAATATATTTTTGTAACTGGTGGTGTCGTATCGTCTATTGGGAAAGGGATTGTGGCAGCAAGTCTGGGCCGTCTCTTGAAAAATCGTGGTCTCAAAGTAACCATTCAAAAGTTTGACCCTTATATCAATATCGATCCGGGAACTATGAGTCCTTACCAGCACGGGGAAGTTTTTGTGACAGATGACGGAGCTGAGACAGATTTGGACTTGGGTCACTATGAACGTTTCATCGATATCAATCTTAACAAATATTCCAACGTGACAACTGGTAAAATTTACAGTGAAGTTCTTCGTAAGGAACGCCGTGGAGAATACCTTGGGGCAACTGTTCAGGTTATTCCTCATATCACAGATGCTTTGAAAGAAAAAATCAAGCGTGCCGCTCTAACGACTGATTCTGATGTCATTATTACAGAAGTTGGTGGAACAGTAGGAGATATCGAGTCCTTGCCATTCTTAGAGGCCCTTCGTCAGATGAAGGCAGATGTGGGTGCGGATAATGTCATGTATATCCATACAACCCTGCTTCCATACCTCAAGGCAGCTGGTGAAATGAAAACCAAACCAACCCAACACTCTGTCAAAGAATTACGTGGATTGGGAATCCAACCAAATATGTTGGTTATTCGTACAGAAGAGCCAGCTGGTCAAGGAATTAAAAACAAACTAGCCCAGTTCTGTGATGTGGCACCAGAAGCCGTTATCGAATCGTTGGATGTTGAACACCTTTACCAAATTCCGTTGAACTTGCAGGCACAAGGTATGGATCAAATTGTCTGTGACCATTTGAAATTAGACGCACCAGTAGCAGATATGACAGAATGGTCAGCCATGGTGGACAAGGTCATGAACCTCAAGAAACAAGTTAAAATTTCCCTTGTCGGCAAGTATGTGGAGTTGCAAGATGCCTACATTTCTGTGGTCGAAGCCTTGAAACACTCTGGTTATGCCAACGACGCAGAAGTTAAAATCAATTGGATCAATGCCAATGATGTGACAGCAGAGAATGTGGCAGAGCTTTTGTCTGATGCGGACGGAATCATCGTACCAGGAGGTTTTGGCCAACGTGGTACTGAAGGGAAAATCCAAGCCATCCGCTATGCGCGTGAGAATGATGTTCCAATGTTGGGAGTCTGCTTGGGAATGCAGTTGACTTGTATCGAGTTTGCTCGTCACGTTTTGGGTCTTGAAGGTGCCAATTCTGCAGAGCTTGCACCAGAAACAAAATACCCTATCATTGATATCATGCGTGATCAGATTGACGTTGAGGATATGGGTGGAACCCTTCGTTTGGGACTTTATCCATCTAAGTTGAAACGTGGCTCTAAGGCCGCGACTGCTTATCACAATCAAGAAGTGGTGCAACGCCGTCACCGTCACCGTTATGAGTTTAATAACGCCTTCCGTGAGCAGTTTGAGGCAGCAGGATTTGTCTTTTCAGGAGTTTCTCCAGACAATCGTTTGGTCGAAATTGTGGAAATTCCTGAAAATAAATTCTTTGTAGCGTGTCAGTATCACCCTGAACTGTCAAGCCGTCCAAACCGCCCAGAAGAACTCTACACTGCCTTTGTCACTGCAGCGGTCGAGAATAGTAATTAGCTAAATCAGAACCTTTGAGAACAATCTCAGAGGTTTTTTGATTGCATATTTAGGATAATATTTGCAAATTAAAAACATAGTGATATAATTAACATAACAAAAGTTAAGGAGGATTTACAATGAAAAAAATCACACTATTTGGTTTGTCTCTAGCAGGCCTAGCTTTACTGGCTTTTCCTCATTCAGGTCAGGCCTTCGAGCTAAAAGAAGAATGGGTTGTTAAATGTGGAGTTCAGTATCAAGATGGCAAGATTCTCCGATTTAATAATGGCCATGAAGTGGATATTAAAGTATTGGATTTGCCAAAAACCGAGAAAATCGAGTGGACGGTTAGTCTCAATGGTCAAGATCAGACTGCCAATTTCCTAGGTCAAGAAAAGGACAAGTCTATGATTGGCGTAGAAGGGCGTTATCTGAATTTCTATGTTCCATATGGCTATAGAGGAGATATCAAGGTAGAAGCTAAGAGCGGAAACGAAGTGAAGACCTGGTCAACGAAAGTGGTTGACGATGTGTATCATGATGGCGGAAAGAGTGGTTACTTCCGTATTGACGAATCAAATGATCAACACACCTACCTTGATGCAAAATGGGACTATCAAACTAAGACCTACACTGCTACTTTACCAGAGACTGTCAATGGTCAAAAAGTATATGCTTGGGCAGACTATGACAATGGTGAGTTGAAACTTGAAAAACAAAAGTCTATTAGTCATAAATATGATGGAGGATCTTTCAAAGAACTTTATCCGATTGTGAAAGCAGAAAGCTGGCTAAAATCAGACCAAAATTGGTACTATCAAAAACAAGGTCAATTAGTACAGAACGATTGGGTTAAGGACAAGGGAACTTGGTACTTTATGAACGATAAAGGAATCATGTTCAATCAAACTTGGCTCTATCAAGGTGGCAACTGGTATGCCTTTAAATCATCAGGAGCTATGATTGCTAGTGATTGGCTTTACGATCAAGGCAAGTGGTACTATTTATCAACTTCAGGCTCTATGAAAGCAAGCACTTGGCTTTATGACCAAGGCAAGTGGTACTATTTATCAACTTCAGGAGCTATGAAAGCAAGCGCTTGGGTTTATGACAAGGGAGAATGGTATTATGTAAGTTCTTCTGGTGCCATGATTGCGAATGATTGGGTCAAAGACAATGGTAAGTGGTATTATCTAGCTTCATCAGGTAAGATGCTTCGCAATACCTATACACCTGATGGTTACTACGTTGGCAACTCAGGTGCCTGGCAATAAGAATAAGAAGTCCTTTTCCTTTAAGGAAGAGGCTTTTTACTTGCTCTTCTGCTGCTTCCTCATTTGTCCTAAAGCCTTTTTTGTGTTAAAATGAATGGTATGAAAGCTAAAAAAATGTGGATGGCAGGTCTGGCTCTGCTTGGTATTGGGAGCCTTGCCCTTGCTACGAAAAAAGTTGCAGATGACCGTAAGCTCATGAAGACTCAGGAAGAGTTGACAGCGATTGTACGAGACCATTTTTCAGACATGGGGGAAATTGCGACTCTCTATGTTCAAGTCTATGAAAGCAGTCTAGAGAGCTTGGTTGGTGGCGTCATTTTTGAGGATGGCCGTCATTATACCTTTGTCTATGAAAATGAAGACCTAGTCTATGGGGAGGAAGTCTTATGATACAACCAGCAAGTTTAGAAGAATTGGCATCTTTAGTAGAAAAAGATGGCAAGAAGGTTTTCCTTTTTGTGGCGGACTGGTGTGGCGATTGTCGGTATATTTATCCTGCCTTGCCAGAAATTGAGGAGACCAATCCAGAGTTCACCTTTATTCGAGTGGACCGAGACCAGTATATGGATTTGGCTAAACTCTGGGATGTTTACGGAATCCCTAGCCTTGTTGTTCTAGAAAAGGACAAGGAAATCGGTCGTTTTGTCAATCGCGACCGTAAAAGCAAGCAACAAATTAATGACTTTTTAGCAGGACTGAAATAGGAGAAAATAGAAACAATGATTTTTACATATAACAAAGAACATGTCGGTGATGTCCTTATGGTCATCGTGAAAAATAGCGGAGATGCCAAACTGGATGTAGAACGCAAAGGCAAGGTAGCTCGTGTTTTCCTTAAAGATAATGGAGAAACAGTGGCTTGGAATATTTTCGAAGTTTCAAGTTTATTTGAAATTGCAGAGCGCGGTCAAGTATTTTTGACAGATGAGCAAGTCGCTCGTTTGAACCAAGAATTGCAGGCGGAAGGTTTTACAGAAGAAATTGTCAATGACAAGGAACCTAAGTTTGTTGTTGGTGAGATTGTCGAGATGGTAGCTCATCCTGATAGCGACCACCTCAACATCTGCCAAGTTGCAATCGCAAGTGACAAGACAGTGCAAATCGTTGCAGGGGCTCCCAATGCGCGTGTCGGGTTGAAAACCATTGTGGCTCTTCCTGGAGCGATGATGCCCAAAGGCAATCTTATTTTCCCAGGTGAACTTCGTGGTGAAAAGAGTTTTGGCATGATGTGTAGTCCTCGTGAATTGCATCTGCCAAATGCTCCGCAAAAACGTGGTGTTATTGAATTATCAGAAGACCAAGTTGTTGGAACACCATTTGATCCAGCTAAACACTGGACTGCCTAAGAAGTTGTTAATATCTGATAGACCAGATAGAAGGAAATAAGATGGCAAAAAATGTTGTGATTACAGGAGCGACATCAGGTATTGGTGAAGCAATTGCGCGTGCTTATCTGGAGCAGGGTGAGAATGTCGTTCTAACAGGACGACGGACAGATAGACTAGAAGCTCTTAAGTCGGAGTTTGCAGAAGTCTTTCCAAATCAAAACGTCTGGACCTTTACACTAGATGTCACGGATATGACTATGGTGAAGACTGTCTGCTCCGATATTTTAGAAACGATAGGTCAGATTGATATTCTGATCAACAACGCCGGTCTGGCTCTAGGTTTAGCACCTTATCAGGACTATGAAGAGTTGGATATGTTGACCATGCTGGATACCAATGTCAAAGGTTTGATGGCAGTCACTCGCTGTTTCTTGCCAGTAATGGTAAAAGCCAATCAAGGACATATCATCAACATGGGCTCTACTGCAGGAATTTATGCCTATGCAGGTGCAGCTGTTTACTCAGCGACCAAGGCGGCAGTTAAGACCTTTTCAGATGGTCTGCGAATTGATACCATCGCAACGGATATCAAGGTGACGACCATTCAGCCCGGAATTGTCGAAACAGATTTTTCGACGGTACGTTTTCACGGTGATAAAGAACGAGCTGCGTCCGTTTACCAAGGAATAGAAGCCTTGCAAGCTCAGGATATTGCAGACACAGTAGTCTATGTGACTAGTCAACCTCGTCGTGTTCAGATTACAGATATGACCATTATGGCCAATCAACAGGCGACAGGTTTCATGGTTCATAAAAAATAAAAAATTTTCTCGAAAAGTTACAAATTTCTGTAACTTTTTTTGATTTTCTGCGAATAGATAAGTAGGAGGAAAAAATATGTATAATAAAGTTATCTTAATCGGACGCTTGACGTCTACACCAGAATTGCACAAAACCAACAATGACAAGTCAGTAGCGCGAGCAACTATCGCTGTGAACCGTCGTTACAAAGACCAAAACGGTGAACGTGAAGCTGATTTTGTCAATATGGTCCTATGGGGCAGATTAGCAGAAACCTTGGCAAGCTACGCAACTAAAGGAAGTCTCATTTCCGTTGATGGGGAACTTCGTACCCGTCGCTTTGAGAAAAATGGTCAAATGAACTATGTGACTGAAGTACTTGTCACAGGATTCCAACTTCTGGAAAGTCGTGCCCAACGTGCCATGCGTGAAAATAATGCAGGCCAAGATTTGGCGGATTTGGTCCTGGAAGAGGAAGAATTACCATTTTAAACATTGAAAAGTCTGAGTTGTTCTCAGGCTTTTTATCTTGCCAAAGTCAGACTTTTTTCTTGACTATTTCTGACCAAGTGATACAATAGAACTATAAATTAGCACTCAGATATAAAGAGTGCTAATGATATCTATCTCATTATGGAGGAAAACAGATGTTGAAACCATTAGGAGACCGTGTGGTCTTAAAAATCGAAGAAAAAGAACAAACTGTTGGAGGCTTTGTCCTTGCAGGCTCAGCCCAAGAAAAAACAAAAACAGCCCAAGTTGTAGCTACTGGACAAGGTGTTCGTACCTTGAACGGTGATTTGGTTGCCCCAAGCGTTAAGACTGGCGACCGTGTCTTGGTTGAAGCCCATGCAGGTCTTGATGTCAAAGATGGCGATGAAAAGTACATCATCGTTGGCGAAGCGAACATTTTGGCTATCATTGAAGAATAGAAGGAGAAAGTAAGTATGTCAAAAGAAATTAAATTTTCATCTGATGCTCGTTCAGCTATGGTTCGTGGTGTCGATATCCTTGCAGACACTGTTAAAGTAACCTTGGGACCAAAAGGCCGTAATGTCGTTCTTGAAAAGTCATTCGGTTCACCCTTGATTACCAATGACGGTGTGACTATTGCCAAAGAAATCGAGTTGGAAGACCATTTTGAAAATATGGGTGCCAAATTGGTATCAGAAGTAGCTTCGAAGACCAATGATATCGCAGGTGACGGAACGACAACTGCAACTGTTTTGACCCAAGCGATCGTCCGCGAAGGAATCAAAAACGTCACAGCAGGTGCCAATCCAATCGGCATTCGTCGTGGGATTGAAACAGCAGTTGCCGCAGCAGTAGAAGCCTTGAAAAATAATGCTATCCCAGTTGCTAATAAAGAAGCCATCGCTCAAGTTGCAGCTGTATCTTCTCGTTCTGAAAAAGTTGGTGAATACATCTCTGAAGCCATGGAAAAAGTTGGCAAAGATGGTGTCATCACTATCGAAGAGTCACGTGGTATGGAAACAGAACTTGAAGTTGTGGAAGGAATGCAGTTTGACCGTGGTTACCTTTCACAGTACATGGTAACAGATAGCGAAAAAATGGTGGCTGACCTTGAAAATCCATACATTTTGATTACTGATAAGAAGATTTCAAATATCCAAGAAATCTTGCCACTTCTAGAAAGCATTCTCCAAAGCAATCGTCCACTCTTGATTATTGCGGATGATGTAGATGGCGAAGCTCTTCCAACTCTTGTATTGAACAAGATTCGTGGAACCTTCAACGTAGTAGCAGTCAAGGCGCCTGGCTTTGGGGACCGTCGCAAAGCTATGCTCGAAGACATTGCCATCTTAACAGGCGGAACAGTTATCACAGAAGACCTTGGTCTTGAGTTGAAAGATGCGACAATTGAAGCACTTGGTCAAGCAGCGAGAGTAACTGTGGACAAAGACAGCACTGTTATCGTAGAAGGTGCTGGAAATCCTGAAGCTATTTCTCACCGTGTTGCGGTTATCAAGTCTCAAATCGAAACTACAACATCTGAATTTGATCGTGAAAAATTACAAGAACGCTTGGCAAAATTGTCAGGTGGTGTCGCAGTGATTAAGGTCGGTGCTGCAACTGAAACTGAGTTGAAAGAAATGAAACTCCGCATTGAAGATGCCCTTAATGCTACTCGTGCAGCTGTTGAAGAAGGAATCGTTGCAGGTGGTGGAACAGCCCTTGTCAATGTCATTCCAGCCGTAGCTGATTTGGAATTGACAGGAGATGAAGCAACAGGCCGCAATATTGTTCTCCGCGCTTTGGAAGAACCTGTTCGTCAGATCGCTCACAATGCAGGATTCGAAGGTTCAATCGTTATCGATCGTTTGAAAAATGCTGAGCTTGGTACAGGCTTCAACGCAGCAACTGGTGAGTGGGTTAACATGATTGATCAAGGGATTATCGACCCAGTTAAAGTGAGCCGTTCAGCCCTACAAAACGCAGCATCTGTAGCCAGCTTGATTTTAACAACAGAAGCAGTAGTAGCTAATAAACCAGAACCAGCAGCTCCGGCGCCAGCAATGGATCCAAGCATGATGGGCGGTATGATGTAAGCTTTCTATAGAAAACAACTTATAAAAAACACAAAAGGAGGGAATGCCTACCCCTCCTTTTTATGCTATTCACTTCTAAATTGATTTGAGCTCTCCTAACTTATATGATAAAATAAGACTAGAAAAAGGAGAAGAACATGATCGATGTAGAAGAAATTCTGAGCAAGATGAACCCCAATCAGAAGATAAATTATGACCGTGTCATGCAGAAGATGGTACAAGTATGGGAGAAAAATGAGCAACGGCCCACCATTCTCATGCATGTTTGCTGTGCCCCTTGTAGTACCTATACCCTAGAATATTTGACCAAGTATGCAGATGTGACCATCTATTTTGCCAATTCTAATATCCATCCCAAGGCAGAATACCATAAGCGGGCTTACGTCACCAAGAAATTTGTTAGTGATTTTAATGAGCGGACAGGAAATACGGTTCAGTACCTAGAAGCTCCTTATGAACCTAACGAATATCGTAAACTGGTTCGAGGTTTGGAAGAAGAACCTGAAGGTGGCGACCGTTGCAAGGTTTGCTTTGACTATAGACTGGATAAAACAGCGCAAGTGGCTATGGATTTAGGCTTTGACTACTTCGGTTCGGCTTTAACCATCAGTCCACATAAGAATTCTCAAACCATCAACAGCATCGGAATCGATGTGCAAAAAATTTATACAACCCACTATCTTCCAAGTGATTTTAAGAAAAATCAAGGCTACAAACGTTCGGTAGAGATGTGTGAAGAGTATGACATCTATCGTCAATGTTATTGTGGATGTGTCTATGCAGCCAAAGCGCAGAATATTGACTTGGTTCAGGTCAAGAAGGACGCCACAGCTTTCTTGCTGGATAAGGATGTTGAAAAAGACTATTCCCACATCAAATTTACTGTTACGAAATTAGATATATAGAAATCACCCCAGCTGTAAAGCTGGGTTTTTAAAATAAAAAAACCGGGGTCTTAACCCCAGTTTGACAACTTTACCGATTCTTTAGTTCTACATAGCGCTTGTACCAAATGTTTACATAGGCTTCTGAGAAAGGACCTCGTCCATTGTTAATCCAATCAACAAGAATTTTGACATGTTCTTTTAAAATATAGTCCAAGTCATCGGAATAATTCATTTTGCGTTTGTGACGCTCATACTCCTCAACGTCCAAGAGACGTTTCTCTCCATCTGTAAAAATTTTAACATCCAAATCGTAATCAATATACTTCAGTGCTTCTTCATCCAGATAGTAGGGGCTAGCCATATTGCAATAGTAGGAAATTCCATTATCACGAATCATGGCAATGATATTAAACCAATATTTCTTGTGAAAGTAAACAATAGCCGGTTCTCGAGTGACCCAACGACGACCATCACTTTCGGTAACCAGTGTATGATCGTTGACACCAATAATGGCGTTTTCTGTTGTTTTTAGTACCATGGTGTCCCGCCAAGTTCGGTGGAGACTCCCATCATGCTTATAACTTTGAATTGTAATAAAGTCGCCTTCTTTTGGAAGCTTCATAACTAACCAACTTTCTACAATTTATAAGTTTATCGTTTACTATTGTACCATAAAATTACCTAAAATCTGTGAATTTTACATGAAAATATTAAAGATATTCTCTGAGAGCGCTTGCTATATCCGAAAAATCGTAGCCTTTTCGTGCTAAAACTTGAGTTAAACGTTGTTTAAGTTCGTATCCTTCATATTTTCGGGTATACTTAGCATATTGCTTATCGAGTTCCTTGAAGATGAGTTCCTGAGTCGTTTCTTGGTCAACTTGACTATCCAACTGGTCAAAGGAACTTTTAGCATCAGAGTAAGAGAATCCCTTGTTGGTCAAGTTCTGGATAATCTTATCTTGCAAGGCACGAGCTGGAAGTTTTCCTTCATATTTTTTCAATAGTTTATTAGCTACACGTTGAGCAACTTCCGAAAAATCAAATTCTTTCAAGGTCTCCTCTATAGTAGATTTTGAAATCCCCTTTTGTACTAGTTTCTGAGTCAGTACATAAGGTCCCTTGTCTCCTGAAAGTTGATTAGCATTGATGATAGCATAAGCGTAATGGCCATCATTAATCCAATTATCTTCTTTAAGATTAGCAATGACTTGGGAAGCTATGTCTTCATCAATATCGTATTTTTTCAGATATTCTCTGACTTCTTTTTCAGTGCGAGCTTTAAAGGATAGGTGGTAGAGGGCTAGATTCTTACCATAAGAAAATTGAGCAAAGTCCTGAATCTCCTTCAATTCCTCTTCGCTTATCATCTTATCTCTAGATAACATAAAACGAACAATTGTATCTTCAGTAATGTAGCATTTGTCGCCATTATCAAGCTCCATCATATAGAGTCTTTTTTTCTTTTCAAGTTTTGTGATTTTCATAGTTCTATTATAACTCAAAATGTGATAAGATAGGGATATGAATCTGAAAGTGAAACAAAAAATACCATTAAAAATCAAGCGCATGGGAATTAATGGTGAGGGAATCGGCTTTTATCAAAAAACACTAGTCTTTGTGCCTGGTGCTCTCAAAGGAGAAGATATCTATTGTCAGATTACTTCTATTAAACGTAACTTTGTTGAGGCAAAATTACTGAAGGTCAACAAGAAGTCTAAATTTCGAGTTGTGCCAGCTTGTACTATTTACAATGAGTGCGGAGGCTGCCAAATCATGCATCTGCATTATGATAAGCAGCTGGAGTTCAAGACGGACTTACTTCACCAAGCGCTAAAAAAATTTGCCCCTGCAGGATATGAAAACTATGAAATCCGCCCGACGATTGGAATGCAGGAACCCAAGTACTATCGTGCTAAGTTACAATTTCAGACTCGAAAATTTAAAAATCAGGTCAAGGCAGGTCTGTATGCACAAAACTCTCATTATTTGGTAGAGTTGAAAGACTGCCTAGTACAAGATAAGGAAACTCAAGTGATTGCTAATCGTCTAGCAGAATTACTTACTTATCACCAGATTCCAATCACGGATGAGAGAAAAGTTCTAGGTGTTAGGACTATTATGGTCCGAAGAGCAAGAAAGACTGGACAGGTTCAGATTATTATTGTTACAAACCGCCAGCTTAATTTAACCCAACTAGTAAAAGACATAGTTAAAGATTTCCCAGAAATTGTGACAGTAGCTGTGAATACAAATACAGCTAAAACCAGTGAGATTTATGGTGAAAAGACAGAGATTATCTGGGGAGAAGAGAGTATTCAAGAAGGTGTACTCGATTATGAATTTTCACTATCTCCTCGAGCTTTCTATCAACTAAATCCTGAACAAACAGAAGTCCTCTATAGCGAGGCGGTAAAAGCGCTGGATGTTGATAAAGAAGACCATTTGATTGACGCTTATTGTGGAGTTGGAACAATTGGTTTTGCCTTCGCAAAGAAAGTTAAAACACTCAGAGGTATGGATATTATTCCAGAAGCCATTGAAGATGCCAAGCGAAATGCTAAAAGAATGGGATTTGACAACACACATTACGAAGCTGGAACGGCAGAAGAGATTATTCCTCGTTGGTACAAGGAAGGCTACCGAGCAGATGCTCTGATTGTGGATCCACCACGTACAGGTCTGGACGATAAGTTACTAGATACTATTCTTACCTATGTACCAGAAAAAATGGTCTATATTTCTTGCAATGTTTCGACCTTGGCTCGTGATTTAGTACGCTTAGTAGAAGTCTATAATCTCCATTATATCCAGTCGGTAGATATGTTCCCACATACAGCTCGAACGGAAGCTGTTGTAAAATTAATAAAAAAAGTTTCAAAAAGTAGTTGACAAGATTAGAAAAGTCGGTATAATAGTAAGAGTTGAAAATAACAGCTCTGGTCCGTTGGTCAAGGGGTTAAGACACCGCCTTTTCACGGCGGTAACACGGGTTCGAATCCCGTACGGACT
Organism: bacterium; assembly: GCA_905221285.1. Lineage (GTDB taxonomy): Bacteria > Bacillota > Bacilli > Lactobacillales > Streptococcaceae > Streptococcus. Next base: position 6 of record CAJNCM010000006.1, on the reverse strand, counting down.
ATGGTA
>CAJNCM010000001.1:300000-380604 GCA_905221285.1 bacterium | reverse complement strand
ATGGGACTTTTTTTCTACAATAAAAACGGCTCCATAATATCTATAGGGGATTTACCCACTACAAATATTATAGAGCCATTTTATGGTTGTTCTCGTTTATTATTACTTCCAATTCTTGAGTGAAATTTCTCCGCTATTGAGCCAGATTTCTTTTCCGTTATCACATTGCACCAAAAGCTTTCCATTTTCAGAGATATTTTTAGCAAGTCCTTTGTAGTCTTTTTGATCTAGTGTAAAAGTAACTTCTTTTCCAAGAACAAATGACTGTTTTTTATATAGGTATAACAACTCATCTGCTGGTGTTTCGAAGAAAGTGCGCCATATTTCGATAATTAATTCATTTCTGGTAATAGGTGCTGGTACATTAAATAAACTAGCAGCTTTTTCTTTTAATTCTTGAGGGAAGTCTTTAATAGTAAAGTTGATTCCTACTCCAATAATGATATCTGTGACTAAGCCTGTTTCTACAGATGTCGTTGCCTCAGTGAGGATTCCTCCAATTTTATGACTTTTGAGGTAGATATCATTGACCCATTTTATGTCTACATCTATTAAAGTTAGGTTCTTAATGGCTTTGTAGATAGCTCCAGCTACAAGCAGTGTGTAGGATGGTAATTGGTCATAGGGGAGATTTGGTTTAAGATGGAGTGTCATATAAATGCCACCTTGTGGGGAGTAGAAAGAACGTTGAAAACGGCCTCGTCCAGCTGTTTGATAGGAAGCTAGATAGAGAGTGTTTGCTTCATTCCCTAAATCAATTGCTTCTTTTGCATCCAGTTGTGTTGATTTTGTTTCGGATTTAAAACTGATTTTAATTGGAAGATTTTGTTCTAGGAGTTCCGGAAGAATAAGATCCCCATTCACCAGTTTATAGCCTTTGTTTTTGATACTATCAATTTCAATGCCTTCTTGTTCTAAACGCTTGATGGCTTTCCAAATTGATGTTCGGGTCAGTGATAGTTCTTCTGCAATCTTTTCTCCGCTGATATAATCGGTTTCTTTAGCTAGAATTTGGTAGACGGCTTGGTATGATTTCATAGTGTTTCCTTTCTCACTAGTTGGTGTTGAGAATATTCTTTTCTTGTTTGACTTGGAGTCTGATTAAAGTATTGTTTATAAGCTTTCGAAAAATGTAGTGGATCTGAAAAGCCTACCGAGTACGCAATTACCTTGATTGACTCTTGGGTATTTTCGAGGAGTTGTTTAGCTCGATACATTCGAACGTATAGTAGGTATTCTTTTGGAGATAAGGTGTTAAATTCTTTGAATACGCTTGATAAGTAGCTTCTGTGAACGGATAGTTCTTTTGCTAAATCTTGAATTGTAAGTGATTGAGGATAGTGGCTATCAATTAATCGTTTGCATTCAAGATAGAGTTGGTGGGTCGATGAAATATTCTTTTTCTTCTGATTGGGAGCAATAGTTCCCAGATGAAACATCAGTTCATGGAGTTGTCCCATGATATGGAGTTGAGCTAATTCATTTGATTTGGTAATCTGAGCGAAGCGGACAATGTCTGAGATGAGTTTTGCAGTAGTCTGGGTATGACAAGTTTCAGATTGGATGAGATAGGATTGATCAGAAATTTGAGAAAGAGCAAAATAGTCAGGAGCTTTCCCTCCAGTGATTCCTAACCAGTAGTAGGCCCAAGGTTCTTTACTATCTGCTTGATAAAAGGTTAGTTCCTCTGGTTTTAATAGAAAGAAATCTCCTTCTTTTAAATCAACAATTTTACCCTTGTAATGAAATTTTCCTTGTCCTTTGGTAATGTAATGTAGGACGTATGTATCACGAATGGCTGGACCAAAAGAGTAGTTAGGCGTGCATTCCTCATATCCATAAAAGCTTAGGGAAAGGTCAATTGTTCCAGTCTGGTATTCTGAAAAAACTAGCATGTGCTACCTCCTACCTAACATTTTACCATATTCTTGAGACATTTTTCTATTTTAGAAAGCGATTTCAGATGATAAAATATAGTCAATAAAGTGATGAGGTGAAGTAAATGGGAGTTAGGATAGAGAATAATCTATTTTATGTTGAGAGTAAAAATCTAAGTTTGATTATTGAAAATCGAAATGGTTACTTACTTTTGAAACATTTAGGAAAGACTATTAAGAACTATAAAGGTTCCAATAGTGTTTATGAACGAGACCATGCCTTTTCAGGAAATCCAACAGCTACTAATCGAACCTTTAGTTTAGATACTCAACGTCAAATTTTTGGACAACATGGCTTAGGAGATTTTAGGAAACCAACTATACAGATTCAGCATAGTGTAACTGAAGTAACAGACTTTCGATTTGTAGAAGCAAAAATTTTAAAAGGTCAGAATGGTCCACAGGGCTTACCTTCTCCACATAGCATGGATGATATAGAAACTCTTGTCTTAGTGTTAGAAGATTCTAAGGCTCAACTTAGTCTGAATTTGTATTATACTGCTTTTAATAATGATTCGACAATTGCTAGCTACAGTAAATTAGAGAATAATAGTAATCAGGAAGTTGTCATTCATAAAGATTTTTCTTTTATGGCTGATTTCCCTACTGCAGCTTACGAAATCGTAACTCTTCAGGGAGCTTATGCTCGTGAAAAGACTGTCAGACGTCAACAGGTAGAACAAGGAATCTTTTCGATTAGTTCGAACCGTGGAGCTTCTGGGCATGCTCAAACACCAGTTCTTTTACTATGTGATCAAGGAGTCACAGAGGATGCTGGGAATGTGTTTGCTATTCAACTAATGTATAGTGGAAACTTTGAAGCTTTTGTTCAAAAAAATCAATTGAATGAAGTTCGGCTGGCTATTGGGATTAATCCGGAAAACTTTTCTTGGAAGTTAGACCCTGAGGAATACTTTGAAACACCGGTAGCTTTAGTGACCTATTCAGATAAGGGATTAACTGGTGTTAGTCATGAAAGTCAGAATTTTGTACTGAAGCACATTATGCCAAGTAAATTTTCTAAAAAAGAACGTCCAATTCTAATCAATAACTGGGAAGCTACTTACTTTGACTTTCAGAGAGAAAAGCTGTTAGAGCTAGCTGATGAAGCTAAGAAAGTTGGAATTGAGCTTTTTGTATTAGATGATGGTTGGTTTGGCAATCGTTTTGATGATAATCGTGCTTTAGGTGATTGGGTTGTTAATGAGAAAAAACTGGGTGGAAGTCTTGAAAGTCTGATTTCAGCTATCCACGACAGAGGTTTGCAGTTTGGGCTTTGGTTAGAACCTGAGATGATTTCTGTAGATAGTGATTTGTATCATAAACATCCTGACTGGGCTATTCAGGTTTCAGGATATGAGCATACCTATTCTAGAAATCAATTAGTACTTAATCTTGCCAATCCTCAGGTAGTAGAATACTTGAAAAATGTCTTAGATCAACTCCTATCTTATCATGAGATTGATTACATTAAATGGGATATGAATCGTAATATGACTAATCTGGGGAATGGTTCGAACTATCTAGAGACAAAGATGCAATCTCATCAGTATATGCTTGGGCTTTATGAACTCGTTTCTTATCTAACAGAGAAACACAGCCATATTCTCTTTGAGTCCTGCTCTGGTGGCGGTGGACGAAATGATCTTGGTATGATGCGCTATTTCCCACAAGTCTGGGCTAGTGATAATACTGATGCTATTGCACGTTTACCAATTCAATACGGTTCATCCTATCTCTATCCAACCATTTCTATGGGGGCTCATGTGTCAGCAGTACCGAATCATCAGATGGGGCGAACGACACCATTAGAAACACGTGGTCATGTAGCAATGATGGGAAATTTGGGATTTGAGCTTGATTTGACAAGTTTATCAGCTGAAGAGAAAGCTGAGATTGCTAATCAGGTGAACTTGTATAAAGAATTACGACCAGTAGTTCAGTTAGGACAACAGTATAGACTAATTAATCCTGATACTGCATCCAATGAAGCAGCTGTACAATTTAATTACAAAAATCAAACGATTGTAACCTACGTTCGCGTTTTGTCAGTTGTAGAGACCATGGAAACAACTTTAAAGTTAAAAGATTTGGATGAAGAGGGACTATATGAATTACAGGAAAATGGCGAAGTTTACTCAGGTGCAGAACTAATGTATGCGGGTTTAACTGTTATTTTATCCCAAGGAGATTTTTTGAGTAGACAGTATATTTTTAGAAGACTATAATAAAGGTGTATAAATTTATAAAGGAGGCTTTCCAATGAAATGGTATAAGAAAGCAGGTTTTCTTTTAGTCGCTGGGGCTAGTTTACTAGGCCTAGCGGCTTGTGGTCAGAATAATCAATCGACTGATGGAAAGGTAACGATTGAATTTTTTAACCAGAAGACCGAAATGGCGGATACTTTGCAAAAAATTGTAGATAATTTTGAAAAGGATCATCCTACTATTGATGTAAAACTGACGACTGTTCCGGCAGCTGGCATTGTTCTGAAGACTCGGATTTTATCAGGAGATGTTCCAGATATTGTTAATATCTATCCTCAAAATATGGATTTTCAGGAGTGGGCAAAAGCAGGTTACTTTGCAGATATGACAGGGAAATCTTATCTTGAGAATATTAAGAATGACTATGCAGAAAAGTATGCAATCAATAACAAGATTTATAGTGTGCCTTTAACTGCTAACCTTTATGGAATTTATTACAATAAAACAAAGTTTAAGGAATTAGGACTTGAGGAACCGAAGACTTTTAAAGAGTTTCAAGAGATTGTTAAAAAGATAAAAGATAGTGGGAATTCTCCGTTTGCAGTTGCAGGCAATGAAGGATGGACATTAAACGGTTATCACCAACTTTCTCTCATTACCATTACAGGCAGTGGAGACGCAGCTAATAACTATCTTCGCTTTTCAAAACCAAATGCTATTTCTGTAGATGATGCTATTTTAAAAGCAGATGCAGAACGACTAGATTTGTTGGCGGATAATGCTCAAGATGGATGGCGTGGTGCCTCTTATAATGATGCGGTGGTAGCATTCTCGAATGAAAAAGCTTTTATGATGCCACAAGGATCATGGGCATTAGCGGCAATTAATCAACAGGATCCAAAATTTGATGTGGGGATGTTTGCCTTCCCAGGAGAAGAAGTAGGAAAAGAAGTCACTGTTGGTGCAGGGGACATGGCATTATCAACTTCGGCTACTACCAAACATCCTAAAGAAACCGAAGAATTTATCAGCTATATGACTAGTCCAAAAGCTATGCAAGCATATTATGATGTGGATGGTTCACCAGTTGCTGTGAAAGGTATACAGGAAAAAGAAGATTCAGCACTTGCAGAGATTTCTAAACTAGCATTTACGGATAAACATTATGTTTGGTTGGGCCAACACTGGAATTCTGAAGAAGATTTTTTCAATCTAAGTGCAGGTTACTTGATGGATAAAAATCTGAAAAATATGGCAAACAATCTCAATGCTTTCTTTAATCCAATGAAGGCAGATTTGGACTAGAATAGGAGTTAAGATGATATGGCTATTCGAAAAATTTTAAATAAATACTGGGGTTGGACTTTTTTGCTCATCCCGCTTGCATTACAAGCTATCTTCTTTTACTTTCCGATGGTACAAGGTGCTTTCTATAGTTTGACTAACTGGACTGGATTGACCTATAATTATAAATTTGTTGGTCTGAATAACTACAAATTGCTGATGATTGATGGGAAATTCTTCACAGCCATTGCTTTTACTTTGATTTTAACCCTAGCATTGATTATTGGAGAGATTACAATTGGGATGGTTGTGGCTCGAGCCTTAAATTCTAAGATGAAAGGGCAGACCTTCTTTAGAGCTTGGTTCTTTTTCCCAGCTGTTTTGTCTGGTTTGACAGTTTCCTTGATTTTTAAACAATTCTTCAACTATGGTCTTCCAACGATTGGAAAAATTTTAGGGATTAGTTTTTTACAAGAAAGTCTATTAGGAACACCAATCGGAGCGGTAGTGGCAACTATTTTTGTTCTTCTATGGCAAGGAGTAGCAATGCCAATTATTCTCTTTCTTGCTGGTCTTCAGAGTATTCCATCTGATATTTTGGAGGCGGCATCAATTGATGGTGCAACAAGCAAACAAACTTTTTGGAAAATTGAATTACCATATTTGTTGCCAACGATTTCTATGGTTTTTATCCTAGCTCTTAAGTCCGGTTTGACTGCCTTTGACCAAATTTTTGCCTTGACGAGTGGTGGTCCTAATAATGCTACAACGTCTCTTGGTCTTTTAGTCTATAACTATGCCTTCAAGAGTAATCAATATGGATATGCGAATGCAATTGCCTTGATTTTATTCTTAATTATTGGAATTGTTTCTCTGATCCAAATCAAACTATCAAAGAAATTTGAAATCTAATTGGGGAGTCCTACACATGAAAAAAGAAGAAAAATTGAATCAGTTTTGGAAGTATGTCCTCTTGATAGTAGGTGGTATTCTCATACTTGTTCCTTTGTTGGTAACGGTTTTTAGTTCCTTCAAGACAACCAAGGATATCATGAATCATTTCTTTGGTTTGCCCAATCCTTTTACATTAAGCAATTATGAACGATTGGTTTCGGATGGGATTGGAGGCTATTTCTGGAATTCAGCTGTTATTACGGTGTTATCATTGATTGTAGTAGCCTTCTTTATACCAGCTGCAGCCTATTCCATTGCTCGAAATATGTCCAAGAAAAAAGCCTTTGCAATTATGTATTCACTATTGATTTTAGGGATATTTGTTCCATTTCAGGTGATTATGATTCCTATCACAGTTATGATGAGCAAACTCGGCCTGGCAAATATGTGGGGGTTGGTACTACTTTATCTAACTTATGCAATTCCACAGACTCTCTTCTTGTATGTTGGTTATATTAAAATCAGTGTACCAGATAGTTTAGATGAAGCTGCAGAAATTGATGGGGCTGATCGATTTACAACTTACCGTCGGATTATTTTTCCAATGCTGAAGCCCATGCATGCTACAACCTTGATTATCAATGCATTATGGTTCTGGAATGACTTTATGTTGCCATTGTTAATTTTGAATAAGGATTCCAAGCTGTGGACTTTGCCTCTCTTCCAGTACAACTACCAAGGTCAGTATTTTAATGACTATGGGCCAAGTTTTGCATCCTATATTGTAGGAATTGTAACAATTACTGTCGTCTACCTCATCTTCCAAAAACATATTATTTCAGGCATGAGCAACGGAGCAGTGAAGTAAGAAGAACTCATAGAATCTATAGTCTTTGACACAGAGGAAGGGTTCAGCTTGTTGATAATTCTATGTAGAAAACAAGAAAGTAGTACTTAGTTTATCACAGTCTATATTAGTACGAGTTTGATGATAAACAGAGATTTATAATGAATTTGATTTACGAAGCCAGGTCATATGAGACTTGGCTTCAATTAGAAAAAGGAGAGTAATGATGCCAATTCAGAATAAAACCATGTTGATTACCTATTCAGATAGTCTGGGAAATAATCTTAAAGACTTATATGAGAATTTGGAAGAGCATTTTGGAGATGCTATTGGGGGAGTTCACCTTCTACCATTTTTCCCATCAACAGGTGATCGTGGATTTGCGCCAGTTGACTACGACGAAGTGGATTCAGCTTTTGGTGATTGGGAGGATGTTAAGCGTTTAGGTGAGAAATATTATCTTATGTTTGACTTTATGATTAATCATATTTCTCGTCAATCTAAGTATTATAAGGACTATCAAGAAAAACATGAAGCCAGTGAATTTAAAGATCTCTTTTTAAACTGGGATAAGTTTTGGCCAGAAAACCGTCCGACACAGTCTGATGTAGATTTAATTTACAAGCGTAAGGATCGTGCACCAAAGCAAGAGATTGTTTTTGAAGATGGGTCAGTGGAACATTTGTGGAATACCTTTGGTGAGGAGCAGATTGATCTTGATGTGACCAAAGAAGTAACTATGGAATTTATCCGTAAGACCATTCAGCACTTGGCAAGTAATGGGTGTGATTTGATTCGTCTAGATGCCTTTGCTTATGCAGTGAAGAAATTGGATACTAATGATTTCTTTGTAGAACCAGATATTTGGGATTTACTGGACAAAGTTCGAGATATCGCTACTGAGTATGGGACAGAGCTTTTACCTGAGATTCATGAACACTATTCGATTCAGTTTAAAATAGCAGACCATGATTACTATGTTTATGATTTTGCTCTTCCAATGGTGACACTTTATACTCTTTACAGTTCCAGAACAGAGCGTTTGGCCAAGTGGTTAAAGATGAGCCCAATGAAGCAATTTACGACGCTAGACACCCATGATGGGATTGGAGTGGTGGATGTCAAGGATATCCTGACAGATGAGGAGATTGACTATGCTTCAAATGAACTCTATAAGGTTGGAGCTAATGTCAAACGTAAGTACTCCAGTGCCGAGTATAACAATTTAGATATCTACCAAATCAATTCGACTTACTATTCTGCGCTTGGAGATGATGATGTTAAGTATTTTCTCGCTCGTCTAATTCAAGCTTTTGCCCCAGGTATTCCTCAGGTTTACTATGTAGGTATATTAGCAGGCAAGAATGATTTGAAATTATTAGAAGAAACTAAAGAAGGTCGAAATATTAATCGTCATTACTATAGCAATGAGGAAATAGCAGAAGAAGTCCAACGTCCTGTAGTGAAGGCCCTTCTCAATCTATTTTCTTTCCGTAATCGATCAGTAGCATTTGATTTAGAAGGAACTATTGACGTTGAAACACCAACAGCCCACAGCATTGTAATCAAACGTCAAAATAAAGATAAGTCCGTAACAGCAGTAGTAGAAATTGATCTGCAAAATCAGACTTATCGGGTAATTGAGAACGGAATTGAAGTAACATTTTGAAGCCTTGATATGGTTGATAAAATAGGGTTTTTATTTTAGAAAACGTTTCCTTTGTTTTCAAATTGCTAAAAAAGTGGTACAATATAGGGTAGCTTACTATTATCTGAATCAACTGATTTGGAGAGAAAGGATTCATTTTGAAATCAATAGGCTTTATTGAAAAGCTGAAAGGGTTGTCTAGTAAAGAGCTGATTTTATTGGGAATTATCCTGAGTATCTTTTTACCCTTTTATCTTTTTGTAGTTGTATTCTGTTTATATATTATCAGTTTAATTTTCACAGGAGACATGAAAAGTATTCTTCAGAAAATGGGGGAGCATCCGATGCTGCTTCTTTTTCTTGGCTATAGTACTGTTATATCCGTTTTTGCACAAAATTGGATGGGAGTTGTGGCTTCAGTAGGAATTTTTCTATTTACTGTTTTCTTTTTGCATTATCAGTCGATTTTATCACATAAATTCTTTCGATTGATTTTGCAGCTCGTCTTGTTTGGTAGCGTTTTGTCAGCTGCTTTTGCGAGTTTAGAACATTTCCAAATTGTGAAGAAATTCAACTATGCTTTTCTTTCACCTAACATGCAGGTGTGGCATCAGAATCGTGCAGAAGTGACCTTCTTTAATCCTAATTATTATGGAATTATTTGTTGTTTCTGTATCATGATTGCTTTCTATCTGTTTACAACGACCAAGTTGAATTGGTTGAAAGTATTCTGTGTGTTTGCAGGCTTTGTGAATCTCTTTGGATTGAACTTTACTCAAAATCGAACCGCCTTTCCTGCTATTATCGCTGGAGCCATTATTTATCTCTTTACGACCATTAAAAACTGGAAGGCCTTTTGGCTTAGTATTGGGGTCTTTGCGATTGGCTTGAGTTTTCTCTTTTCCAGTGATTTGGGAGTTCGGATGGGGACTTTAGACTCTTCTATGGAGGAACGAATTTCTATCTGGGATGCTGGGATGGCCTTATTTAAGCAAAATCCTTTCTGGGGTGAGGGGCCATTGACCTACATGCACTCGTATCCTCGGATAAATGCTCCTTATCATGAACATGCTCACAGCCTTTATATTGATACGATTCTGAGTTACGGAATTGTAGGGACTATTTTACTAGTTTTGTCTTCTGTGGCTCCTGTTCGCTTGATGATGGATATGAGTCAGGAGTCGGGGAAACGCCCGATTATCGGTCTTTATCTATCTTTCCTTACAGTGGTTGCTGTGCACGGAATCTTTGACTTGGCCCTCTTCTGGATTCAGTCAGGTTTCATTTTCTTGCTAGTTATGTGCAGTGTTCCATTGGAGCATCGAACGTTGGTATCAGACATGACGGATTAAGTTTTATAAGATTAAAATTCTTCTACCTTGGGTAGGAGATTTTTTTACTGGGAAAAATTATTTCTAAATCGAAATAGTTGACAGTTAGAATAATGAGTGTTACAATTATTTTATTCATTTCGATATCGAAATGAATTGGAGGTGTCATGAAAGATAGTCATTTGGTAGCCCATCATATTCGTTTGTTGAATGGACGGATTTTTCAAAAGTTAGTGAACCAAGATTCTGAAGCTCTTTATCGGAGTGAACAGGGGAAGATTTTAGCGGTTTTATGGAATAGCAAAACTGGCTGCGCAACTGCGACAGATATTGCTCTGGCAACTGGGCTTGCTAATAATACTCTGACGACGATGATAAAAAAGCTTGAGGAACAAAATCTTGTAACTATTAGTCCATGTGGAAAAGACAGGCGTAAGAAGTATTTGGTTTTAACAGAGTTGGGGAAGTCTCAGAAAGAAGTGGGGCATCGTGTCAGTCAGAAATTGGATACGATCTTTTACAAAGGATTTTCAGAGGAAGAAATTCGTAAGTTTGAAGCCTTTCAAGAAAGAATTTTGGCTAATCTAAAAGAGGAGGAAAATGAGGTTTAAAATGGAGCAAATTAGCTGTTTATAAGTAAAGGCCACTTTTGACTTTGTTTTCTAACTCTTAGGACAAGGAAACTATGTGGTTAGCTATGGTCAGACTCAGATTGATGGGGTTGCTTATGCCCAGTACGGTATCTTCCGTCTAGAAAACGGGAAAATTGTGGAGCATTGGAATAATAAAGAAGTTATGCCTAGGGTAGAAGAATTGACCAATCGAGGCAAGTTTTAAATTGAGGATACAGAATGATTGAATACAAAAATGTAGCTTTACGTTACACAGAAAAAGATGTCTTAAGAGATGTCAATTTACGGATTGAGAATGGCGAGTTTATGGTTTTAGTTGGTCCATCTGGCTCAGGTAAGACAACCATGATTAAGATGGTCAACCGCCTCTTGGAACCAACTGATGGAAATATTTATATGGATGGCAAGCGCATCAAAGATTATGATGAGCGTGAACTTCGTCTCTCTACTGGTTATGTTTTACAGGCCATTGCTCTCTTTCCAAATCTAACGGTTGCGGAAAATATTGCCCTGATTCCTGAGATGAAGGGATGGACTAAGGAAGAAATTGCTCAGAAAACTGAAGAGCTTTTGGCAAAGGTTGGTTTACCAGTAGCTGAGTATGGGCATCGTTTGCCTAGTGAATTATCTGGTGGAGAACAGCAACGGGTCGGTATTGTTCGTGCTATGATTGGTCAGCCTAAGATTCTCCTCATGGATGAACCTTTTTCAGCCTTGGATGCTATTTCGAGAAAACAGTTGCAGATTCTGACGAAAGAATTGCATAAAGAATTTGGGATGACAACGATTTTTGTAACCCATGATACGGATGAAGCTCTGAAATTGGCGGACCGTATTGCTGTCTTGCAGGATGGAGAGATTTGCCAGGTGGCGAATCCCGAGACTATTTTAAAAGCTCCTGCAACAGATTTTGTAGCAGACTTGTTTGGAGGTAGTGTTCATGACTAATTTAATTGCAACTTTTCAGGATCGTTTTAGTGATTGGTTGACAGCTCTATCTCAACATTTGCAGTTGTCACTTTTGACCTTGTTGCTGGCCATCTTTATAGCGATTCCTTTGGCTGTTTATCTTCGATATCATGAGAAGTTAGCGGATTGGGTCTTACAGATTGCAGGGATTTTCCAGACCATCCCGTCTCTGGCCTTGCTGGGGCTCTTTATCCCCTTGATGGGAATTGGAACCTTGCCGGCTTTGACAGCTCTAGTGATCTATGCGATCTTTCCGATTTTACAAAATACCATCACTGGACTCAAGGGAATTGATCCGAGTCTGCAAGAGGCTGGGATTGCCTTTGGGATGACCAGATGGGAACGTCTCAAGAAGTTTGAAATTCCACTTGCCATGCCTGTTATGATGTCTGGGATTCGGACGGCAGCTGTCTTGATTATCGGTACGGCAACCTTGGCTGCCTTGATTGGTGCAGGGGGGCTGGGTTCCTTTATCCTTTTGGGAATTGACCGTAATAATGCCAGTCTGATTTTGATTGGGGCACTTTCTTCTGCAGTGCTGGCTATTGCCTTTAACTTCTTACTAAAAGTGATGGAAAAAGCAAAATTGCGGACGATTTTTTCTGGTTTTGCCTTGGTGACCATATTGCTCGGTCTGTCTTATAGTCCAGCTCTTTTGGCTCAAAAAGAGAAAGAGAACTTGATCATTGCTGGTAAATTGGGACCGGAACCAGAAATTTTGGCCAATATGTATAAGTTGCTGATTGAAGAAAACACCAGTATGACTGCGACTGTTAAACCGAATTTTGGGAAAACAAGCTTTCTTTATGAAGCTTTGAAAAAAGGCGATATTGACATCTATCCTGAATTTACTGGTACGGTGACTGAAAGTTTGCTGCAACCATCACCTAAAGTGAGTCATGAGCCAGATCAGGTTTATCAGGTGGCGCGTGATGGTATTGCCAAACAGGATCATCTAGCCTATCTCAAACCTATGTCTTATCAAAATACCTACGCTGTAGCTGTTCCGAAAAAGATCGCTCAAGAATATGGCTTGAAGACCATTTCGGACTTGAAAAAAGTGGAAGGGCAGCTAAAGGCAGGCTTTACACTTGAGTTTAATGACCGTGAAGATGGAAATAAGGGCTTGCAGTCAATGTATGGTCTCAATCTCAATGTAGCGACCATGGAGCCAGCCCTTCGCTATCAGGCTATTCAGTCGGGCGATATTCAAATCACGGATGCCTATTCGACTGATGCGGAATTGGCACGTTACGATTTACAGGTTTTGGAAGATGACAAGCAACTCTTCCCACCTTATCAAGGGGCTCCACTAATGAAAGAAGCTCTCCTCAAGAAACATCCAGAGTTGGAAACAGTTCTCAATAAATTGGCTGGTAAAATTACTGAAAGCCAGATGAGCCAGCTCAACTACCAAGTCGGTGTTGAAGGCAAGTCAGCAGAACAAGTAGCCAAGGAGTTTCTACAAGAACAAGGTTTGTTGAAGAAATAGTTTGAAAATGTCAAACTCAACTTTGTTAAACGACCATATAGAAAACTGCTCAGACAATGTTGTCTGGGCTTTTTTGATTGTTGAAAAGATGAAAACTCAGTAGCCTAGAAATAAGACAACTGAGCTCTACTCTGTATTCAATTTTTAGGAATGAGAAGGTCTAGATAAAACTGGACAACTTCCTGGTATGTAAAGTCTTGTCCTTTTTTGAGCCACCAGGTCAATGTCTCGATAAAGTTGGACACGACCAAGTGTTGGAGGTAAGAAGTAGGCAGATTAGTGTGGGCTTCTTTTAACTCATCAGCCAACATGGGATAGACATGGTGTTCTAGCTCTTTATGGAGTTGACGGAGGAAGTAGTCATTTTTGGAAAATAGCAGACTGGTAACATGGTCCTGGTTTTTCTGAAAATGTAAAAAGATATGTGCGAGGTAGTCCTCGGTAGTAAAGTGTCCTTCCCTTTCAAAGAGATGATGAAAGAGGTAGCGACAGAGCTCATCTAAAAGGAGTTCCTTGCTTTCATAGTGACAGTAAAAAGTAGAACGCCCAACATCTGCTAGGTCAATGATATCCTGAACAGTAGTGGCATCATAGCCTTTGTCGTTCAAAAGTTGTAAAAAAGCTTGATAGATGGCTTTTTTCGTCTTGCTGACTCGACGGTCTCTTTTTGGCATGTAGACACTTGAGACAAACTGTTCAGAACTGAACATGGCTGACAGTTTGCTTCTATCCTTTCTTTGAATTTTATTAGATAATACAAATGAAAGAAGTATGTATATACCCATTATACCAAAGGAGGGAGAGAAATGAGTTCTAAAACATCTATCTGGTTAGCTTTTTTCTTAAATTTAAGCTATGCGATTGTTGAGTTTATCGCAGGAGGAATCTTTGGTTCGAGTGCAGTTCTTGCTGATTCCGTTCATGACTTGGGAGATGCTATAGCCATTGGCATCTCAGCCCTTTTAGAAACAATTTCAAACCGTGAAGAAGATAGACAGTACACCTTGGGTTACAAACGTTTTAGTCTTTTAGGAGCCATGCTAACGGCTGTGATTCTTATGATAGGGTCTGTCCTAGTGATCTTGGAAAATGTCACAAAGATTGTTCACCCGCAACCCGTCAATGAGGAAGGCATCCTCTGGCTGGGAATCATTGCAGTAGCCATTAATGTGCTAGCAAGTCTGGTAGTTCGTAAGGGGAAAACAAAGAACGAGTCAATTCTTAGCCTGCATTTTTTGGAAGACACTCTTGGTTGGTTGGCCGTCATTCTAATGGCGATTATTCTTCGATTTACGGACTGGTATATCCTCGATCCGCTTTTATCACTAGTTATTTCTATCTTTATTCTGTCGAAAGCCATTCCTCGCTTTTGGAGCGCACTGAAAATTTTCCTAGATGCTGTGCCAGAAGGAGTCGAGACAAGTGATTTGGAGAAGGATTTAGAGGCTCTACCCAATGTCAACAGTGTCAATCAACTTAGCATTTGGTCCATGGATGGTCTAGAGAATAATGCTATTGTTCACATTTGTATCAAGGACTGGGAACAGATGATGGAAACCAAAGAAGTGGTGCGTCAATGTTTAGAAGAAAGAGGCGTGCAGAATATCACTATTGAAGTAGATAGCAGTCAAAGCAATCATGCGCAACATAAGCGGAGGGTGAGAGAATTAGAGCAGAAGCATGGGCATCATCATTAGAAAAGCGACCTCGCTAGAGGTCGTTTTGTTATCCTATTCATTCCTTGTACTTTCTCTCAGAGTCAGTCTGGTTCCCAACATGGTTAGGCTAGGGATTTTGCGACCGTGGAGCACTTCCTTGTTAAGAATATCCATACCTGCTCGGCCCATTTCTTCGGTATAGACGGTGATGCTGGAGAGGGGAGGATAAACCTGTTTGGTCAGACTAGTGTCGTTAAAGGAAATGAGGCTGACACGGTCTGGCAGGCTGATTCCAGCTTCTTGGAGGGCACGGAGGGCACCGATAGCTAAACTATCGCTGGCTGCGAAAAATGCTGGCGGGAGTTGGTCTCCCAAGTTCTGAATGGCCTCTTTCATTAAGTCATAGCCAGACTGGGCAGTAAAGCTTCCTTGAAAGACCAGTTCATCATGATAGATTCCTTTTGTTTGACTGTAGTTTCTGAAGTTTTCAAGACGCTTGTCCTGAATGATTTCTTCTTGGTCAGTTGTTTCTTCAAGGCCTGTTAGAATCCCGATGCGGTCCATCCCTTGGCTGAGAAAATAATCGACAACCTGTTTCATGGCAGTGTAAAAGTCCGTGATAATGCAGGTATGTCCTAGTGAAAGAGTATCACTGTCTAGAAAGACAAGAGGCTTTTGGTATTCCTCAAAGGCAGAAATCTGAGCTCGGCTAAATTTTCCGATGCAGAGAATCCCAATGACTTCCTCGCTCAGAGTAAAAGGATGGTCGTTGAAATAGCGCAAGATATCATAGTCCAACTCTTGGGCTCTTTTTTCTATGCCTAGGCGAATCTGGTAGTAGTAGAGGTCGTCCAGCTCCCCTTGTTCGCTGACCCATTGGATAATGGCAATCTTTTGCTTGGGTTTGTGGGACTCGCCTGTCTTGAGGTGCTTGGTGTAGCCCAGCTCTTCAGCAACGGTTAAAATACGGTGTCTCGTTTCTTCTGTAACAGATAGGCTCTGGTCGCGGTTGAGGACACGGGATACGGTCGCGATAGAGACAGAGGCTAGCTGTGCAATGTCTTTTAAGGTAGCCATAAATCCTCCTTGATTAGATTAGTATATCATATTTTTCTGCTTTTTACCGATAGTTTAGTAAAATTTTAGTAAAAAGGATTGACCTTGGAAAATCCCTTGGATACAATAGAAGAAAACGATTACACGTTAAGGTGACTTAACGGACAGTAAAAGGAGAAATCATATGACACAACATCTTACTGCTGAAACTCTTCGCAAAGACTTTCTTGCTGTTTTTGGTCAAGAAGCAGACCAAACTTTCTTTTCACCAGGTCGTATCAATTTGATTGGTGAACACACAGACTACAACGGTGGGCACGTTTTTCCAGCTGCTATTTCCTTGGGAACTTACGGTGCAGCTCGCAAGCGTGACGACCAAGTTTTACGTTTCTACTCAGCTAACTTTGAGGACAAGGGCATTATCGAAGTGCCTCTCGCTGACCTCAAGTTTGAAAAAGAGCACAACTGGACCAATTATCCAAAAGGAGTTCTTCATTTCTTGCAAGAAGCTGGACACGTGATTGACAAAGGTTTTGATTTTTATGTTTATGGGAATATCCCAAATGGTGCTGGTTTGTCTTCATCAGCATCCTTGGAACTTTTGACAGGGGTCGTGGCAGAGCATCTCTTTGATTTAAAACTAGACCGTTTGGATTTGGTTAAAATTGGAAAACAAACAGAAAACAACTTTATCGGAGTCAACTCTGGTATTATGGACCAGTTTGCTATCGGTATGGGTGCTAACCAACGTGCCATTTACCTAGATACCAACACCTTGGAGTATGACTTGGTGCCACTTGATTTGAAGGACAATGTCGTTGTTATCATGAACACTAACAAACGCCGTGAATTGGCGGATTCTAAATATAATGAACGCCGTGCTGAGTGCGAAAAAGCAGTGGAAGAGTTGCAAGTTGCCTTGGATATTCAGACCTTGGGTGAGTTGGACGAGTGGGCCTTTGACCAATATAGCTATCTGATTAAAGATGAAAATCGTTTGAAACGTGCTCGCCATGCTGTGCTTGAGAACCAACGTACCCTTAAAGCGCAAGCAGCCCTTCAGGCAGGTGATTTGGAAACATTTGGTTGTTTGATGAATGCGTCACACGTTTCCCTAGAGCATGATTATGAAGTAACTGGTTTGGAATTGGATACTCTTGTTCACACAGCTTGGGCACAAGAAGGTGTTCTCGGTGCTCGTATGACAGGGGCAGGTTTTGGCGGATGTGCCATTGCTTTGGTGCAAAAAGATACTGTTGAGGCATTTAAGGAAGCTGTAGGCAAACACTACGAGGAAGTAGTTGGGTATGCTCCAAGCTTCTATATCGCTGAAGTTGCAGGTGGCACTCGCGTCCTTGACTAGTCAAAAGGAGGCTCTATAGTGACCTTAGTAGATAAATTTGTAACACATGTCATTTCTGAAAGTTCATTTGAGGAAATGGATCGAATCTACCTGACCAATCGTGTCTTGGCACGAGTGGGAGATGGTGTTTTGGAAGTTGAGACCAACCTGGATAAATTGATTGGCCTCAAGGACCAGCTGGTTGAGGAAGCCGTTCGATTAGAGACGATTGAGGATAGTCAGGCTGAGCGTGAAATCCTTGGTGCTGAATTGATGGACTTGGTGACTCCTTGTCCGAGTCAGGTCAATCGTGACTTTTGGGCCACCTATGCTCAATCTCCTGAGCAAGCGATAGCGGATTTCTACCAACTCAGTCAGAAGAATGACTACATCAAACTCAAGGCCATTGCTAAAAATATCGCTTATCGTGTTCCATCTGATTACGGTGAGCTTGAAATTACCATCAACCTCTCTAAGCCTGAAAAGGATCCCAAAGAGATTGCGGCAGCCAAGTTGGTGCAAGCTAGTAATTATCCCCAGTGTCAGCTTTGTCTAGAGAATGAGGGTTACCTTGGTCGAGTTAACCACCCAGCTCGCAGCAATCACCGTATTATCCGTTTTGAAATGGCTGGTCAGGATTGGGGCTTCCAGTATTCGCCCTATGCCTACTTTAATGAGCATTGTATCTTCTTAGAGGGTCAGCATCGTCCCATGGCCATTAGTCGTCAGAGCTTTGAACGCCTGCTGGCTATCGTAGAGCAGTTTCCAGGATATTTTGCTGGATCTAATGCCGACTTGCCGATTGTGGGGGGCTCTATTCTAACTCATGATCACTATCAGGGAGGCCGTCACGTATTTCCTATGGAATTGGCTCCCTTGCAAAAGACCTTTCGATTTGCAGGTTTTGAGCAGGTTAAGGCTGGGATTGTCAAGTGGCCTATGTCAGTGCTGCGTTTGACCTCGGATTCTAAAGAGGATTTGATCAACTTGGCTGATAAGATTTTGCAGGAATGGCGTCAGTATTCAGACCCTGAAGTGCAGATTTTGGCTGAGACTGATGGGACACCGCATCATACCATCACACCCATTGCCCGTAAACGCGATGGACAGTTTGAGTTGGACTTGGTCTTGCGAGACAATCAGACATCGCCAGAGCATCCTGATGGCATCTATCATCCCCACAAGGATGTCCAACATATCAAGAAGGAAAATATCGGCTTGATTGAGGTCATGGGCTTGGCAATCTTGCCACCACGTCTGAAAGCAGAAGTGGAGCAGGTTGCTAGCTATCTTGTAGGAGAAGCTGTTACGGTTGCCGATTATCATCAGAAATGGGCAGACCAACTTAGAGCCCAATATCCAGACCTAACAGATAAAGAAAAAGCTCTTGAAATCGTCAAGAACTCTGTGGGTGCTATATTTGCGCGTGTTTTGGAGGATGCAGGAGTCTATAAGCAAACGGCACAAGGACAAGTAGCCTTTATGCGCTTTGTAGAACAGGTCGGAATTTTGCCAGACTAGGAGCTTTCTCCTTGCACAGTCCTATAAAAAGTAGTATCATAGTGTCGTTTGAAATATCAGGAGGAAACGATGAAAGATTTTCATTTTGACGCTATATCAGCCTTTGAAAATTACGAAATTGAAAAAATGAGAGATGGTCACGTTGTGGTGACGACCAAAGTAGTGAACTCGTCGCTCAACTACTATGGCAATGCCCATGGTGGCTATCTCTTCACCCTTTGTGACCAGATTAGTGGTTTGGTGGTCATATCTCTGGGACTTGATGGAGTGACACTTCAGTCCTCTATCAACTACCTTAAGGCAGGAAAACTCGACGACGTGTTGACCATTAAAGGAGAATGCGTCCATCAAGGTCGTACAACCTGTGTAGTGGATGTTGATATCACCAATCAAGAAGGCAGAAATGTCTGCAAAGCAACCTTTACCATGTTTGTCACAGGCCAGCGGTCAGAAGACAGACAGGTGAGGATATAGATAAACAAAAAAGAGGCTCACACCTCTTTTTCTTATTTCTTTTTATGATTTAATACGGCATTGAGGACAATGGCCAGTAGGCTGGCTACGACGATTCCGTTTGAGAAGAACATTTGGAAGGCTGTCGGCATGCTGACAAAGAGATTGCTGTTGTTGAGTCCGACACCTGCAGCGATGGAGACTGCTGCGATAAGGAAGTTGTGTTCATTGTTAGCAAAGTCAACCCGGGCGAGGATTTGCATCCCTTGAATAGATACAAAACCAAACATCACCAGCATGGCACCACCGAGGACAGGGCTTGGAATGATTTGGGCAAGGGCACCAAACTTAGGAAGCAGTCCAAGGAGAACCAGGAAACCAGCTGCGTAGTAGATTGGCAGGCGAGTCTTAATACCTGACAATTTAACCAAACCAACGTTTTGTGAAAATCCTGTGTAAGGGAAGGTATTAAAGATTCCTCCGAGAAGTACGGCCAAGCCTTCTGCGCGGTAACCGTTGCGAAGGCGAGTGCTGTCGATTGGATCCTTTGTGATATCAGACAAGGCTAGATAAACACCAGTCGACTCAACCATAGACACCGTTGCGATGATACACATCATGACAATAGATGAGATTTCAAAGCTTGGCATCCCAAAGTAGAGTGGAGTTGGGACATGGACAAGCGGTGCTGCCGCAACTGGAGAGAAGTCAACCAAGCCCATGCTAGCAGCAATAGCAGTTCCAACAACCAAACCAATCAAAATAGAGATAGACTTGATAAATCCTTTGGTAAAGATGTTAATCAAGAGAATAATCAGAACAGTAATGGCTGCAAGCAAGAGACTTTGACCAGTTGGCTCTGGAACGTTATTTCCCATATTTCCAATAGCCACAGGAATCAAGGTCAATCCAATTGTTGTGATAACAGATCCTGTTACGATAGATGGGAAGAGATTGGCCACTTTTGAGAAGATGCCTGAAACAAGAACCACGTAAATCCCTGATGCGATAAGAGCACCAAACATAGCGCCACTTCCATGGCTTTGCCCAATCATAATCAAGGGAGCGACGGATTGGAAGGCAACTCCAAGAACGACTGGGAGTCCAATCCCAAAGTATTTGTTGAGTTGGAGTTGAAGGAAGGTTGCCACCCCACACATGAAGATATCTGTAGAAATCAGGTAAGTCAACTGCTCAGCTGAATAGCCAAGGGCAGTCGCAATCATGATGGGAACAAGGATAGATCCTGAGTACATGGCTAGTAAGTGCTGC
Organism: bacterium; assembly: GCA_905221285.1. GTDB lineage: Bacteria > Bacillota > Bacilli > Lactobacillales > Streptococcaceae > Streptococcus. The sequence continues at coordinate 360,060 of CAJNCM010000001.1, read as the reverse complement.
AAGCCGAGAACGGCTGCTTGTGAGTGTTTTTCTTGAGTTTGCATTAGAGATCTGCCTCCTTAAATACGACCTGACCATTTTCAAAACGATCCAAGCGAGCTAGTGATAGTACAGGATAGCCCGCTTTTTCAAGCAAATCACGGCCATCTTGGAAAGATTTTTCAATCACGATACCAATAGCTTCAACTGTTGCACCGGCCTCTTCGATGATTTGAATCAATCCTTTAGCAGCTTGGCCATTAGCAAGGAAATCGTCGATAATCAAAACCTTGTCCTCTGGTGAGAGGAATTTTCCAGCGATAGAAACGGTGCTGGTCACTTGCTTGGTAAAGGAGTAAACTTCGGCAGTTAAGATGCCTTCGTTCATAGTGATGTTCTTAGCTTTTTTAGCAAAAATCATAGGGACATTTAAGGATTCAGCTGTAAAAACAGCTGGGGCAATACCCGACGCTTCAATGGTTACGACTTTGGTAATGCCAGCAGAAGCAAATTTTTCCGCAAAAACTTTACCAATCTCTCGCATCAAGCTAAAGTCAACTTGGTGGGTTAAAAAGGAATCCACCTTGAGGATGTTATCACCCAATATATGCCCATCCTTGAGGATGCGCTCTTCTAATAATTTCATAAGACCTCCTAAAGTCTAAAAGCTAATTTACTTGTTATTTAAATGTTTCTATAGTGATCCCTTTTGCTAGTACTATATATTTGATAAAACTAGTACGAGCGAAGCGAGTTTTATCAAATATTTCCCGTTGTAGTGGTATCATAGACAATAATCTTGTTATTGTCTATGACGGGATTTTTGAGACTTTTGGCTCAAAAATTAGGGATGAAATTCCGAAGGAAGTTGCTCCCGTCCGCACTAATTAAGGGAAATATTAAAAATATTTAGTTTACAATTAAAGGAGTGCTTTAACAAAAATATTCAAAAAGGACTTACTTAATCTCTAAGTAAGTCCCCAAAATAGGCATGGCAAAAAAGACCATCCCCTCAAGCTAACTTACTTATTGTTAGGTGTTCCGGCACCTTGTAGAAACGTCGTGCCAATTCACGACATAAACAAGTAAAATGATATTCAATTTTAAATAGGCTTGAGCCAATGTTTTTATTTTACACCAAAAAACTTTAGAAATCAAATATTTTGTTAGTGTTTTGGTTTTAAAAACGAACAAATATAATAAAAATGGGCGAAAAATAACTTATTGGCTAACATTTAGAATATTTTTCCATCATAAAAGGCATATTATCAAGATTTTTCAAGACTTGACAATATGCCTTTTTCTGATTTTAAAGACTTTACCCAGTCTCTATTATTCTACTCGCTAAATCTTAAAAAATAGCCATCTGGATCCAAAACTGCAAATTCATGAGGATAGATATAGTGATCCCCAACACGAAATTCTCTTTTTGTCAGTTGACGATGGATGGGATAGTTAGCTGACAGCAGATTTTGGTAGAGCTGGGGGACATCCTTGATGCCAAAGGAAATATTGACACCGCGCCCGAAAGGATAGGTCAGCTGAGCTAATTCTTCTGCGCTGCCTTCTTCTAGCATAAGTTGGCAGTCTTCAAGCGAGAGGAAGAGAAATTTCTCCTCTGGACGCTCGTATTCGACAGAGAATCCTAGCAGGTCACAGTAGAAGTGGCGTGATTTTTCGATGTCAGATACTACAAATTCAGGAATGACAGCTTGATAGTCCATTCGTTTTCTCCTTAGAGTTCAATCTCCATGACAATGGGTGTGTGGTCTTGGCGCGCACCGGAGTCAATCATATCAGACTTGGTTACCTTGTCAGCCACGCGGTTGCTGGTCAGCCAGTAGTCGATTCTCCAGCCTGTATTGTTGATTTTAGAAGTCTTGCTGCGTTGTGCCCACCAAGTGTAACGTTCAGGGACATCGCCGTGAATATGACGGAAGGTGTCTGTAAATCCAGTTGCCAAGAGGTTGGTAAATCCAGCACGTTCTTCGTCTGTAAATCCAGGTGAACGGCGGTTGCTAGCAGGATTTGCAAGGTCGATTTCATTGTGGGCTACATTGTAGTCACCGGTCGCAAGGACTGGTTTTTCTTTGTCTAGTTGAGCCAAGTACTCAGCATATTTGACATCCCAGATTTGGCGTTCTTCCAAGCGTTTGAGACCGTCGCCAGCGTTTGGTGTGTAAACTTGCGTTACGAAAAATTCATCAAATTCCAGGGTGATGATGCGACCTTCCAAGTCCATGGTAGAAGGTGCACCGATTTCTGGGAAGCTGATAGTTGGTCTGAGTTCTTTCTTATAAAGGAACATGGTTCCTGCATAACCTTTGCGGGCAGGCTCTTGAGAAGAGCGCCACGTGTTTTCGTATCCTGGGAAGAGTTCTTCTAAAATTTCCAAGTGTTTCTTTGTAGGACCCTTGGCAGAAAGCTTGGTTTCTTGGATAGCGATGATATCAGCATTTTCAGCGACCAAGGTTTGTAGGACTTCTTGGGATAATTTAGCGCGAGCTGAGTCACTAGTTAGGGCTGCATTTAGGGAATCAATATTCCATGAGATAAGTTTCATAAAGTTACCTTTTTCATTCAGATTATAGATTTTATTATACCAAAAAAAGAACTATTTCCCCAACGTATGGCTTGAAAAATCACCCTCTTTCGTTTATAATTAAGAATGATTTTATGAAAGGGAGTGAAAATAAATGAAATTTTACTCATATGACTATGTACTTAGCCAAATCAGTCAGCAGAATGGAATCATGATTGGCTTTGGGATTGTGCTCCTAGCTATCACAGGATTTTTTGCTTTTAAGGCCTATCGAGATAAAAAGGGCACTAAGTTTAGGGAATTGGTCATGATTTTGGCTTTGACTTTGGTGGCCATGCTTTTGGTGACAATTTCAAAATACCAGACCAATCAAGCCTCTAACAATCAATTTCAAACTTCCCTTCATTTCATAGAGGTCATTTCCAAAGACTTGGGAGTGGATAAATCAGAAGTTTATGTCAATACTTCAGCTGCCACTGATGGAGCACTTATCAAGGTAGGTTCAAATTTCTATCGTGCCATGAACGGGAGCCAACCAGACAAGTATCTTTTAGAGAAATTAGAATTGCATCAAACAGACGCTATTGAATTGGTGGAGGTAAACAAATGACACTCAACTACATGGAAATTTTAATCAAACTGGCCTTGGGTCTTTTCTCGCTTGTTTTTGTTATCAATGTGACTGGGAAGGGGAATCTAGCACCTAACTCTGCTACAGACCAAATTCAGAACTATGTTCTTGGTGGTATCATTGGTGGGGTGATTTACAATAGTTCTATCAGCATTCTCCAGTATGCAGTGATTTTGATGATGTGGACGATTTTGGTCTTGACCCTCAAATGGCTCAATAACAATGTTCGTTTTGTCAAACGCTTGATTGATGGTAAACCGACTCTGCTCATCAAAAATGGGCAGATTGACCCAGAAGCCTGTCGTTCAGTTGGTTTGTCTGCGGCAGATGTTGCTCTCAAACTTCGTAGCCAAGGAATTTTCCAGATGAAGCAAGTTAAACGAGCTGTGCAAGAGCAAAATGGCCAACTCATCGTGGTCCAAATGGGAGATGAAAATCCTAAGTATCCAGTTGTGACTGACGGTGTGATCCAAGTAGATGTTTTGGAATCGATTGGTCGTAGCGAAGAGTGGTTGCTTGATAACCTCAACAAGCAAGGACATGACAATGTAGCTAATATCTTTATCGCTGAGTATGACAAGGGTGCCGTTACAGTCGTAACCTATGAATAAGAAAAACCTGGGGTCTTGGCCTCAGGTTTCTATTTGCAATCAGAAAGGGATTTTATGTCCATTATTCAAAAACTTTGGTGGTTTTTCAAGTTAGAAAAACGCCGTTATCTAGTCGGAATTGTGGCCCTGGTCTTGGTTTCCGTCCTTAATCTCATTCCCCCCATGGTCATGGGGCGGGTCATTGATGCTATCACATCGGGACAATTAACCCAGCAGGACCTCCTTCTTGACTTATTTTATTTGCTTCTTGCGGCTTTTGGAATGTATTATCTGCGCTATGTTTGGCGTATGTATATCCTTGGGACTTCCTACCGTTTGGGACAGATTATGCGGTCTCGCTTGTTTGAGCATTTCACAAAAATGTCTCCAGCCTTTTATCAGACCTATCGGACGGGGGACCTGATGGCGCACGCAACCAACGATATCAATGCCTTGACTCGTCTCGCAGGTGGAGGTGTCATGTCAGCGGTTGATGCCTCTATCACGGCTTTGGTGACTTTGCTGACCATGCTCTTTAGCATTTCCTGGCAGATGACTCTAGTTGCCATTTTACCCCTACCTTTAATGGCTTATGCGACTAGTCGTTTAGGCAGAAAGACTCACAAGGCTTTTGGCGAATCGCAAGCTGCCTTTTCTGAACTCAATAACAAGGTGCAGGAGTCTGTATCAGGTATCAAAGTAACCAAGTCCTTCGGTTATCAGGCAGACGAGTTGAGGTCCTTTCAGGCAGTCAATGAATTGACCTTCCAAAAGAACCTCCAAACCATGAAATACGATAGTCTCTTTGACCCCATGGTTCTTTTATTTGTTGGTTCCTCCTATGTTTTAACGCTCTTGGTCGGCTCCTTGATGGTTCAGAAAGGGCAAATCACAGTTGGAAATCTGGTCACTTTTATCAGTTATTTGGATATGTTGGTCTGGCCTCTTATGGCCATTGGTTTCCTCTTTAATATCACTCAGCGAGGGAAGGTTTCCTACCAGCGGATTGAGGAACTGTTGTTTCAGGAATCACCTGTACAAGACCCCGAGTTACCTTTAGATGGCATTGAAAATGGGCGCTTGGAGTACAATATTGATAGTTTTGCTTTTGAAGATGATGAAACATTGACGGATATCCATTTTAGTTTGGAAAAAGGGCAAACATTGGGCTTGGTTGGGCAGACAGGTTCTGGGAAAACATCCTTGATCAAACTTCTATTACGTGAATACGATGTGGACAAGGGAGCCATTTATCTAAATGGTCACGATATTCGGGACTATCGTCTGACAGACCTTCGTAGTCTTATGGGCTATGTTCCCCAAGACCAGTTTCTCTTTGCGACCTCTATCTTGGATAATATCCGATTTGGAAATCCTAACTTACCACTTTCAGCAGTCGAGGAAGCGACGAAGCTAGCTCAAGTTTACCAAGACATTCTAGCCATGCCTCAAGGTTTTGATACGCTGATTGGTGAAAAGGGAGTCAGTCTCTCAGGTGGTCAAAAGCAGCGTCTAGCTATGAGTCGGGCTATGATTTTAGACCCAGATATCTTGATTTTAGATGATTCCTTGTCGGCCGTGGATGCCAAGACAGAGTATGCGATTATTGACAATTTAAAGGAAATGCGCAAGGATAAGACAACCATTATCACAGCGCATCGCCTCAGTGCAGTTGTCCATGCAGATTTGATTTTAGTCCTGCAAAATGGTCAAATCATCGAACGAGGCAGGCACGAAGACTTACTAGCTTTGGATGGCTGGTATGCCCAAACCTACCAGTCTCAGCAGCTGGAAATGAAGGGAGAAGAAGATGCAGAATAAGAAAGAACAATGGGCTGTATTGAAGCGCTTGATGTCCTATCTCAAGCCTTATGGACTTCTGACCTTTTTAGCACTCAGTTTTCTCCTAGCGACTACGGTCATTAAAAGCGTCATTCCCCTTGTGGCTTCTCACTTTATCGACCAGTATCTCAGCAATCTCAACCAACTGGCCGTTACCGTTTTGATGGTCTATTATGGCCTTTATATCCTACAAACTGTAGTGCAGTATTTCGGCAATCTTCTCTTTGCGCGAGTGTCCTACAGTATTGTTAGGGATATTCGTCGGGATGCCTTTGCCAATATGGAGAAATTAGGCATGTCCTATTTTGACAAGACACCAGCAGGCTCTATCGTCTCTCGTTTGACAAATGACACCGAGACCATCAGTGACATGTTTTCAGGGATTTTGTCCAGCTTTATCTTAGCAGTTTTCATCTTTCTGACAACCCTTTATACCATGTTGGTGTTGGATTTTCGTTTGACGTCTTTAGTCTTGCTCTTTCTCCCCTTGATTTTCCTTTTGGTCAATCTCTATCGGAAAAAATCAGTGAAAATCATTGAGAAAACCAGAAGTCTCTTGTCAGATATCAATAGCAAGCTGGCTGAAAATATCGAGGGAATCAGAATAATCCAGGCCTTTAATCAAGAGAAGCGCCTGCAGGCGGAATTCGATGAAATCAACCAAGAACACTTGGTCTATGCCAACCGTTCTGTAGCCTTGGATGCCCTCTTTTTGCGCCCTGCCATGAGTTTGCTGAAACTCCTAGGATACGCTGTTTTGATGGCCTATTTTGGCTATCGTGGTCTTTATCTGGGAATAACGGCAGGAACCATGTATGCCTTTATCCAGTATATCAATCGTCTCTTTGATCCCTTGATTGAAGTGACGCAAAACTTCTCAACCCTGCAAACGTCTATGGTTTCTGCAGGTCGTGTCTTTTCCCTGATAGACGAGAGGACCTATGAACCTCTTCAAGAAAATGGCCAGGCTAAAGTCAAAGAAGGCAATATCCGTTTTGAACATGTGTGTTTCTCGTATGACGGTAAACATCCGATTCTGGATGACATTTCTTTTTCTGTTAACAAGGGTGAAACCATTGCTTTTGTGGGGCATACAGGTTCAGGGAAATCTTCGATTATCAATGTCCTCATGCGTTTTTATGAATTTCAGTCAGGGCGAGTTCTATTGGATGATGTGGATATCAGGAACTACAGTCAGGAAGAGTTGAGAAAAAACATCGGTCTGGTCTTGCAGGATCCCTTCCTCTATCACGGGACCATTAAGTCCAATATCGCCATGTACCAAGATATCAGTGATGATCAGATTCAGGATGCGGCAACTTTCGTGGATGCAGATTCCTTTATTCAAGAACTTCCTTTGGGCTATGATGCTCCTGTGTCTGAGCGTGGTTCGAGCTTCTCTACTGGTCAACGCCAGCTTCTTGCCTTTGCTAGAACAGTCGCCAGTCGGCCTAAAATCTTGATTTTGGATGAAGCGACAGCTAATATTGACTCTGAAACAGAAAGTTTGGTTCAAGCTTCACTAGCTAAGATGAGACAGGGGCGGACAACCATTGCCATTGCCCACCGTCTTTCTACTATCCAAGACGCCAATTGTATCTATGTCTTGGATAAGGGGCGCATTATCGAGTGTGGCACTCATGAGGAACTCTTGGCTCTGGGAGGAACTTATCACAAGATGTATAGTTTGCAAGCGGGAGCATGTCCTAATAATCTTTGATTTTCATTGAGTGTAAGAAGGAAATCCTTCAAATTACAGATTTCTTTCACCGCCTTTTCCATTTTGTGGTATAATGAAAAATGTTGACAAATAGTATAATAAAAACAAAGGAGAAACAGTATGCTGAAATGGGAAGACTTGCCCGTGGAAATGAAATCAAGCGAGGTTGAGTCTTACTACCAGCTTGTCTCTAAAAGGAAGGGTTCGCTAATTTTCAAGCGTTGCTTGGACTGGGTTCTGGCCTTGGTCGTACTGGTTCTGACCTCTCCAATCTTCCTCATCTTGAGTATTTGGATCAAGTTGGATAGCAAGGGGCCAGTCATTTACAAGCAAGAGCGCGTGACCCAGTACAACCGTCGGTTCAAGATTTGGAAGTTCCGTACCATGGTGACGGATGCAGATAAAAAAGGTAGTCTGGTGACTTCTGCTAACGATAGCCGCATTACCAAGGTTGGCAATTTTATCCGCCGTGTGCGTTTGGACGAACTGCCTCAGCTGGTCAATGTCCTTAAAGGCGAAATGTCCTTTGTCGGTACACGACCTGAAGTGCCACGCTACACAGAGCAGTATAGCCCTGAAATGATGGCAACCTTGCTTTTGCCAGCAGGGATCACCTCTCCAGCCAGCATCAACTACAAGGATGAGGACACTATTATCAGTCAAATGACCGAAAAAGGCCTGTCAGTTGACCAAGCCTATGTAGACCACGTCCTTCCTGAAAAGATGCGCTATAACCTTGCCTATCTCCGAGAATTTAGTTTCTTTGGAGATATCAAAATCATGTTTCAAACCGTGTTTGAGGTACTAAAATAAAGTAGTCATGAGGAAATGAGTACAGATAAAAGGAGCAAATCAATGCCAAATTACAATATTCCATTTTCACCACCCGATATTACGGAAGCAGAGATTGCTGAAGTAGCGGATACCCTGCGTTCTGGTTGGATCACAACAGGTCCTAAGACAAAAGAACTAGAGCGTCGCTTGTCTCAATATACACAGACACCTAAGACCGTCTGCCTCAACTCTGCGACTGCCGCTCTTGAGTTGATTTTGCGCGTTTTGGAAGTGGGACCTGGTGACGAAGTCATCGTTCCAGCTATGACTTACACAGCTTCATGTAGTGTTATCACGCACGTAGGAGCAACACCTGTCATGGTGGATATCCAAGCAGATACGTTTGAAATGGACTATGACCTGCTGGAGCAAGCCATTACTGAAAAGACTAAGGTTATCATCCCAGTAGAGCTTGCAGGGATTGTTTGCGACTACGACCGTTTGTTCCAAGTAGTGGAGAAGAAACGCGACCTTTTTGCTGCTTCAAGCAAGTGGCAAAAAGCCTTTAATCGTATCGTGATTGTCTCTGATAGTGCCCACGCTTTGGGATCAACTTATAAAGGACAACCAGCCGGTTCTATCGCTGACTTTACTTCCTTCTCATTCCATGCGGTTAAGAACTTTACAACGGCAGAAGGTGGAAGTGCCACTTGGAAAGCCAATCCAGCGATTGATGACGAAGAGATGTACAAGGAATTCCAAATTCTTTCCCTTCACGGGCAAACTAAGGATGCCCTTGCAAAGATGCAACTGGGGTCATGGGAATACGATATCGTTACACCAGCCTACAAGTGCAACATGACCGATATCATGGCTTCACTTGGTTTGGTACAATTGGACCGCTATCCAAGTTTGTTGCAACGTCGTAAGGATATCGTGGATCGCTATGATCGTGGTTTTGCAGGTTCTCTTATCCATCCTTTGGCACACAAGACTGATACTGTTGAATCTTCACGCCATCTCTACATCACCCATGTAGAAGGAGCGAGCTTAGAAGAACGCAATCTTATCATTCAAGAATTAGCCAAAGCAGGAATTGCAAGTAATGTCCACTACAAACCGCTTCCGCTCTTGACAGCCTATAAGAATCTTGGCTTTGATATGGCGAATTATCCTAAGGCCTATGCCTTCTTTGAAAATGAAATTACGCTCCCTCTTCACACTAAATTAAGTGATGAAGAAGTGGACTATATCATTGAGACTTTCAAAACAGTTTCTGAAAAAGTACTAGCTTCATCAAAAAAATTGTAAAAAAGTCTTGACAAAGAAAAAACAAAGTATTAAAATAAGTTCAACAAATCAGAAAAGTAACTATTTTTTATCTTCAGGGAGCCTGTGGTGATTGTGAACAGGTGGTTGGAAGTAGTGAAAGTGGGCTGATTTTAAAAATGAATTTGAAACAATGAAAATTCGGTTCGCACACCTTACAGTGCAACTTGTTGTTAGACAAGGCAGAGATGTAAAGGGGAATAGTCCCTTTATAATTGAGGTGGCACCGCGTTACCAACGCCCTCACACGGAAGTATATTCTGTGTGTGGGCTTTTTTCATATCTTGGAACTAATACAGAAAGAGGAAAATTTTATGACAACTAAAGGTTATTTTGGACAATTTGGTGGTAGTTTTGTACCGGAGCCGATTCAGGCTTTGTTGGATGAGTTGGAAGTGACATTTGAAAAGTACAAGGATGATCCAGAATTTTTGGCAGAATTTCGTCATTACTTGAAGGACTATTCAGGTCGCGAAACACCGCTCTATTTTGCGGAAAGTTTGACAGATCACTTAGGTGGTGCTAAGATTTATCTCAAGCGCGAAGACCTTAACCACCTTGGTTCTCACAAGCTCAACAACGTTTTAGGACAAATTCTTTTGGCCAAACGCATGGGCAAAAAACGAGTAATCGCAGAAACAGGAGCTGGTCAGCACGGTGTTGCGACAGCAGCGGCTGCAGCCAAGTTTGGTATGGCCTGTGATGTCTACATGGGAGCAGAGGATGTGGAACGTCAACGTCTCAATGTTTTCCGTATGGAGATGATGGGAGCAACTGTTCATGCAGTTGAAACAGGGACACGAACTCTTAAGGATGCGGTTGATGCAGCCTTTGGAGCATGGATGAATGATTTGGAAGCCTTCTATGTTCTGGGATCTGCTGTAGGGCCTCACCCTTATCCTACCATTGTCCACGAGTTCCAAAAGGTCATCAGTGAAGAATCTCGCCGTCAAATCTTAGAAAAAGAAGGTCGTTTACCAGACTACGTTATTGCTTGTGTAGGTGGTGGTTCCAATGCCATTGGTGCTTTTTCACAGTATGTGGCTGATGAAGAAGTCAAATTGGTTGGGGTTGAAGCTGCTGGGCACGGACTTGATACAGACAAGCACGCAGCTACTATGACAAAAGGTAGTATCGGAATTGTCGACGGCATGAAGACCTATGCAGTCTTTAAGGAAGATGGAGAGCTGGCTCCAGTTTACTCTATCTCAGCTGGATTGGACTATCCAGGGGTTGGCCCAGAACACGCCTACTTTAAAGATTCAGGTCGCGTGGAATATGTGGCTGCGACAGACGAAGAAGCTGTTCAGGCTCTCCTCCTTCTCAGCAAGACAGAAGGGATTATCCCAGCGATTGAAAGTTCGCACGCTATCGCAGAAGCAGTTAAACGTGCACCGAAACTAAGTAAAGACGACATTATCATCATCAATGTCTCTGGTCGTGGAGACAAGGACGTAGCTGCGATTGCAGACTACCTAGAAGCTAAAAAATAAAAGATGGAAAAATTACAGTCTTTTCTCTCACAGAGAGCTTGTGGTTGCTGGAAACAAGCAGAGAAAGCTGTAAGGTTGGGTCTATCTGAGACAAGAGAAGAAAACATAATTCTCAAGGGAGTGCCCTTTATCGCACAACCTGTTACAGGAGGTTTCTGAGACAGGAATGAGAGATAGGAGAAATCCTATAATTGAGGTGGCACCGCGAATTTCGTCCTCACGCAAGTTGTTTTGCGTGGGGATTTTTATATATTTACCGCAGATATTGCGATTAATTTTTTAAATATTTTCAATAAATAGGTCGTTATAGAATATTTACGAACGAAGTGAGTTTCTAAAAGCTGTTTCCCGCCATAGTGGTATCCTAGAGAAGCATCTTTGCTTCTCTAGGACGGAATTTTTGAGACACATGGCTCAAAAATTAGGGATGAAATTTCGGAGAAAGTTGCTCTCGTCCGCACTATTTAAGGGAAAAAGAAAAAAGATAAAAAATTAAAAATAAGGAACTGAAAGGGAAATTACAATGGAACGAATCATTCATGGAGATGTCTTATCACCAATCTTGGCTTATATGCGCCTAAAGGGGCAACACAAGGTTATCTTAGAGAGTATTCCAAGAGACAAGGAAACCGCTCGTTTTTCTATCCTAGCTTATAATCCAGTTTTTGAGATTAAGTTTGAAAATGGAATTCTTTATCAAAATGGTCAAGTGATTGATCGGGATCCCTTGGATTTCCTTTATGAAGTGACTCATAAGAGCCAGCATAATTCAGATCTCCCTTTTGGTGGTGGGGCAATTGGTTTTGTTGGTTACGATATGATTTCGCTTTATGAAGAAATTGGTCAAATTCCTCAAGATACAATTGGAACACCAGACATGCATTTCTTCGTCTATGAGAGTTACATGGTCTTTGACCACAAGAAGGAAAAAATCCATGTCATCGAGGATGCTCTCTATAGTGAGCGTAGTCAAGAAGACTTGGAAGAAGCATTGAACCAAGTGCTTGAGGAATTACGCATTCCTGCTCAAAATGAATTTGAAGACTTGGATCTATCTCCGTTAGACTTCAACCCCCATATTGCTCCTCAGAAGTTTGAGGAAATGGTGGAAACAGCTCGTGACTTGATTCGAAATGGTGACATGTTCCAATGCGTGCTCAGTCAGCGCTTCTCAGCAGAAGTGACTGGAAATCCATTTGACTTCTACAGAAATCTCCGCGTGACTAATCCTTCTAATTACCTTTATTTCTATGACTTTGGGGATTATCAAATCATCGGAGCTAGTCCAGAAAGTTTGGTTTCTGTCAAAAATGGTATCGTGACAACCAATCCAATTGCAGGGACACGACCAAGAGGAGCTACGGATGAAGAAGACAAGGCTTTGGCGACAGACCTGCTTTCGGATGAGAAGGAAACAGCAGAGCATCGGATGTTAGTAGACTTGGGTCGTAATGATATTGGCCGCATCTCTGAAACGGCCAGTGTCCAAGTCACCAAGTATATGGAAGTGGAGCTCTTCCGTTATGTCATGCATTTGACCAGTGTGGTCAAGGGGCGTTTGCTTCCAGAACTTACTGCCATGGATGCCTTGAAAGCAACACTTCCTGCTGGAACAGTTTCAGGAGCACCAAAGATTCGAGCAATGAGACGCATCTATGAACTGGAAACAGAAAAACGTGGCGTATACGCAGGAGCAATCGGCTACTTGTCTGCGACGGGTGATATGGATTTCGCCATTGCCATCCGAACCATGATTCTCAAAAATCAAACAGCCTATGTGCAGGCTGGGGCAGGGATTGTCTACGATTCTATCGCCCAAAACGAATACCAAGAAACCATTAACAAAGCAAAATCTATGACTAGAATTGGAGAACTAAGACCATGATTTTATTAATTGACAACTATGATTCTTTTACTTATAACTTGGCCCAATACATTGGGAATTTTGCAGAAGTTCAGGTCTTGAGAAATGATGATCCCAGGCTGTATGAAGAAGCTGGAAAAGCAGATGGTCTGGTCTTTTCGCCCGGTCCTGGTTGGCCAGTTGATGCTGGAAAGATGGAAGACATGATTCGTGATTTTGCTGGCAAGAAGCCGATTCTTGGGATTTGTTTGGGCCACCAAGCTATCGCAGAAGTCTTTGGCGGTAAGCTAGGCTTGGCTCCCAAAGTCATGCATGGGAAACAGAGCAATATCAACTTTGAAGCGCCATCTGTTCTGTATCAAGGTATCGAGGATGGCCGTGCAGTCATGCGTTACCACAGTATTTTGATTGAAGAAATGCCAGAAGACTTTGAAGTGACAGCTCGTTCGACTGATGACCAAGCCATCATGGGAATTCAACATAAAAATCTACCGATTTATGGCTTCCAGTACCATCCAGAGAGCATTGGAACGCCAGATGGCTTGTCTTCTATTCGGAATTTTATCGAGAAGGTTGTAAAGTGAGGAAACTAGGATGAAAGAGATTATTGAAAAACTAGCAAAATTTGAAAATTTATCAGGTGTGGAAATGACGGATGTCATTGAGCGTATCGTAACTGGGCGTGTAACGGAAGCGCAGATTGCTTCTCTCCTTTTGGCTCTTAAGATGAAAGGGGAAACACCTGAAGAACGCACAGCCATTGCTCAAGTCATGAGAGGGCATGCCCAACACATTCCAACTGAGATTCATGATGCCATGGATAACTGTGGTACAGGTGGGGACAAGTCTTTCAGCTTTAACATTTCTACGACTGCAGCCTTTGTCTTGGCTGGTGGCGGTGTTCATATGGCCAAACATGGTAACCGCTCGATTTCTTCTAAATCTGGTTCTGCAGATGTCCTCGAAGCCTTGGATATCAACCTAGACCTCAAACCAGCTGAACTAGGTAAGGTCTTTGATAAAACTGGAATTGTCTTTCTTTTTGCCAAAAATATGCATCCAGCGATGAAATACATCATGCCAGCTCGTTTGGAATTGGGAATTCCAACGATTATGAACTTGACTGGTCCCCTGATTCACCCAATGGCCTTGGAAACACAGTTGCTTGGTATTAGTCGTCCAGAACTGCTAGAAAGTACAGCTCAGGTTTTGAAAAATATGGGTCGCAAACGTGCCATCGTTGTTGCTGGACCAGAAGGATTGGACGAAGCTGGTTTGAATGGAACAACCACGATTGCTCTTCTTGAAAATGGCGAAATCAGCTTGTTAAGCTTTACTCCAGAGGATTTAGGGATGGAGCGCTACGCTATCGAAGATATCCGTGGTGGCAATGCTCAGGAAAATGCAGAAATTTTGCTCAGCGTTCTTAAAAACGAACCAAGTCCATTCTTGGAAACGACAGTTTTAAATGCTGGTCTTGGTTTCTATGCTAATGGTAAGGTAGCTAGCATCAAGGAAGGAGTTGCCTTGGCCCGCGAAGTCATTGCTAGTGGCAAGGCTCTTGAAAAACTCAGACTGTTACAGGAGTACCAAAAATGAGTCAGGAATTTTTAGCACGAATTTTGGAGCAGAAGGCGCGTGAGGTAGAGCAGATGGAGCTGGAGGAGATCCAGCCCCTACGCCAGACCTATCGCTTGGCTGAATTTTTGAAGAATCACCAAGACCGTTTACAGGTAATCGCTGAAGTCAAGAAAGCTAGCCCTAGTCTGGGAGATATCAATCTCGATGTGGATATTGTGCAACAGGTCCAGACTTATGAAGCGAATGGCGCAGTGATGATTTCGGTTTTGACAGATGAAGTTTTCTTTAAAGGGCATTTGGATTATCTGCGAGAGATTTCAAGTCAGGTAGAGATTCCGACGCTGAACAAGGACTTTATCATCGATGAAAAGCAAATCATCCGCGCTCGCAATGCCGGTGCGACAGTTATCTTGCTCATCGTGGCTGCCTTGTCAGAAGAACGCCTCAAGGAACTCTATGACTACGCTACAGATCTTGGTCTGGAAGTCTTGGTGGAGACTCACAATCTAGCTGAACTAGAAGTGGCCCACAGACTTGGTGCTGAGATTATTGGGGTCAATAACCGCAACTTGACCACCTTTGAAGTTGACTTGCAGACCAGTGTAGATTTGGCCCAGCACTTTAAGGAAGGTCGCTATTACATTTCTGAATCTGCTATTTTCACAGGACAGGATGCGGAACGAGTAGCACCATCTTTTAACGGAATTTTGGTAGGGACAGCTCTCATGCAGGCAGAAGATGTAGCCCAGAGAATCAAGGAGTTGCAGATTGACAAAGGTTAAGATTTGTGGACTATCGACCAAAGAAGCGGTGGAAACAGCCGTATCAGCAGGAGCAGACTATATCGGTTTTGTCTTTGCACCTAGTAAAAGACAGGTGACTTTGGATCAGGCTGCTGAGCTGGCAAAGCTTATTCCTGCAGATGTCAAAAAGGTTGGTGTATTTGTTTCACCAAGTCGGGCAGAACTGCTAGAAGCGATTGAAAAAGTTGGTTTGGACTTGGTTCAAGTTCACAATCAGGTGGCAGATGATTTATTTGATAATTTGCCTTGTGCCAGCATTCAGGCTGTGCAAGTGGATGGAGATGGTCATGTACCCGATTCTCAGGCAGACTATCTACTCTTTGATGCCCCTGTGGCTGGGAGTGGCCAGACCTTTGACTGGGCTCAACTGGATACTATTGGACTAACTCAGCCTTTCTTTATCGCAGGTGGGCTTAACGAAGACAATGTAGTAAAAGCAATTCAACACTTTACTCCCTATGCAGTAGATGTATCGAGCGGAGTGGAGACAGATGGACAAAAAGATCATGAAAAGATTAGAAGATTTATAGAGAGGGTAAAGAATGGCATATCAAGAACCAAATAAAGATGGATTTTACGGGAAATTCGGCGGACGTTTTGTACCAGAAACATTGATGACAGCAGTTTTGGAGTTGGAGAAAGCTTACCGTGAAAGTCAGGCAGACCCAAGTTTCCAAGAGGAATTAAACCAACTCTTGCGCCAGTATGTGGGGCGTGAAACTCCTCTTTACTACGCAAAAAACTTGACCCAGCATATTGGCGGAGCCAAGATTTATCTAAAACGTGAAGACCTTAACCATACAGGTGCCCACAAGATTAACAATGCCTTGGGACAAGTTCTTCTGGCTAAACGCATGGGTAAAAAGAAAATTATCGCTGAAACAGGTGCCGGTCAGCACGGTGTGGCAACTGCAACTGCTGCAGCCCTCTTTAACATGGAATGTACTATCTACATGGGTGAGGAAGATGTCAAACGCCAA
The DNA here is from genome assembly GCA_905221285.1 of bacterium. GTDB lineage: Bacteria > Bacillota > Bacilli > Lactobacillales > Streptococcaceae > Streptococcus. Next base: position 343,932 of record CAJNCM010000001.1, on the reverse strand, counting down.
GCGCTCAATGTCTTCCGTATGGAGCTTTTGGGAGCCAAGGTTGAGGCAGTGACAGACGGTTCGCGGGTGCTCAAGGATGCGGTCAATGCAGCCCTTCGTTCATGGGTAGCTAATATCGATGATACCCACTATATCCTTGGTTCCGCCTTGGGACCTCATCCCTTCCCAGAAATCGTTCGTGACTTCCAAAGTGTCATCGGTCGAGAAGCTAAACAACAGTACCGTGACTTGACAGGTCAAGATCTGCCAGATGCCCTAGTGGCCTGTGTTGGTGGTGGTTCTAACGCTATCGGTCTCTTCCATCCATTTGTAGAAGATGAGTCAGTAGCTATGTATGGAGCTGAAGCAGCAGGACTTGGTGTAGACACAGAGCACCACGCAGCTACCTTGACTAAGGGTCGTCCGGGTGTCCTTCACGGTTCTCTCATGGATGTGCTCCAAGATGCCCATGGTCAAATTCTTGAAGCCTTCTCTATCTCAGCAGGTTTGGACTATCCTGGTATCGGTCCAGAACATTCTCATTACCACGATATCAAACGTGCCAGCTATGTTCCTGTGACGGACGAAGAAGCCTTGGAAGGATTCCAACTCTTGTCTCGTGTGGAAGGAATTATCCCAGCCTTGGAATCTAGCCATGCTATCGCCTTTGCGGTGAAATTGGCCAAAGAACTTGGACCAGAAAAGTCTATGATTGTCTGCCTATCAGGTCGTGGGGACAAGGATGTGGTTCAAGTCAAGGACCGCTTGGAAGCAGATGCAGCAAAGGAGGGAGAAGCTCATGCCTAAGACACTAACAGAAAAATTGAATGCTATAAAAGCAACTGGAAAAGGAATTTTCGTTCCCTATATCATGGCTGGAGACCATGAGAAAGGTTTGGACGGTCTTGCTGAAACAATTCACTTTTTAGAAGATTTGGGTGTCTCTGCAATTGAAGTGGGCATTCCCTTTTCAGACCCTGTTGCAGATGGACCTGTTATCGAAGAAGCTGGTTTGCGCAGTTTAGCCCACGGGACCTCTACCCAGGCTTTGGTTGAAACATTGAAAACAATTGAAACAGAGGTTCCGCTGGTCATCATGACCTACTTCAACCCCCTCTTTCAGTACGGTGTGGAGAACTTTGTCAAAGATTTGGCAGATACAGCGGTTAAGGGCTTGATTATTCCAGACCTGCCTCATGAGCATGCCAACTTTGTAGAACCATTTTTGGCAGACACAGACATCGCCTTGATTCCCCTAGTTAGTTTGACGACAGGGATTGAGCGTCAGAAAGAGTTGATTGAAGGGGCAGAAGGATTCGTCTATGCCGTTGCCATCAATGGGGTGACAGGGAAATCAGGCAATTACCGCGCAGATTTGGACAAGCACTTGGCACAACTTCATCAAGTGGCCGATATCCCAGTCTTGACAGGTTTTGGCGTATCTAGTCAAGCCGATGTAGAACGCTTCAATGCGGTATCAGATGGTGTTATCGTTGGTTCGAAAATTGTAAAAGCTCTCCATGAAGGAGAGCCAATTCAGGACTTTATCAAACAAGCAGTAGCTTACCAAAAATAATCACACAAGTAGCGAGTAAGAGGAAAGGCACGAAAGGAAGTCTTTCCTTTTTCTTTTGTAGGAGAAAGGCTAGAATCCCTGTCGCAGAAGCAAACTGAATCAAAATCAGTAACTCCGTTACGCTAAAGATGAGAGAACAAGAAGCTAAAAAGAGAAAATCCCCTGCTCCCATGCGGATATCGATAAAATGAGCCACAATTCCAAGGACAAGGAAGAAGACCATGACCAGATTCCAGCCAGAGGAAGCCATGAGGATTAGGTGGAAAGTCATCCAGACCAGTAAGGGATATTCCTGATGGCGAAAGTCGTAGATGCCCAAGGTCAAACCTGCAGTGATTAGGATGACTTGCCCCAAGGAAAGCAATTCCCAAGACCAAGTCAGAAAGAGGAGTCCTAAGCCTAGTTCCAAAAGGGCATACCAGACTGGATAAGGAGCTTTGCAGTAGCGACAGCGAAAGCGATTGAAGACCTGCGAGAGAATCGGAATCAAATCTAAGGGGCGCAAGCGAGTCTGACAGGAATCGCAGTGACTAGCCGGTCGGATAATGGATTGCTCTGGAAAACGGTCAATGACCAAACCAAGAAAGGAAGCGAGAATGCTCCCGACAAGAAAAAAATAAATATCAATCATACTTATCTATTCGTAAAAAATGAGAGAAGTAGTATAATAAAGAAACATAGATAAGATGGTGAGGAAAAGATGACAATTCGTTTTGAAAAAAAGGTAAGCACAGAAAATGCTCAGCTCGTATGCCAATGGTCCAACTCTCTTGGTAAATCCTTTCAAGAACAATGGATGGGAACAATGATTCCTTTTCCCTTGACAATTCAAGTTTTGCAAGATTTGGAAGGAATCTTTTCAATCTTTGAAGGACAAGAGTTTGTGGGGCTCATCCAGAAAATCAGGCAAGAAGACAGTAATCTTCATATTGGAAGATTTTTTATCAACCCCCAGAAACAGGGGCAAGGCTTAGGTAGCCAGGCTTTAAGGAAATTTGTTAGTTTGGCCTTTGACAGTGGAGACATAGATAGTATTTCTTTAAATGTCTTCGAAGCAAATCAAGCAGCTCAGCACCTTTACCAAAAAGAAGGATTTGAAATCGTTCAAATAGTTGAAGCACCTATACGAAAATACATCATGAAAAAGGGGAGATAGAAGCAAACAGCCTTGAAATCAATGTTGACTGCGATGATGAACCTGAATCAGCCCCTCAAAAGGGACTGTATATAAATGAACGTTACCAGTGTTTAAAAACTAAAGAATATCAGGCACTTTTATCTTCCAAGGGTAGACAAATTTTCGCTAAACGTAAGATTGATATGAAATCTGTCTTTGGGCAGATAAAGATTTGCTTGGTTATAAGAGATGTCATCTGAGAGGTAAACGTAAAGTGAGAATTGACATGGGATTCGTACTCATGGTCAACAACCTGCTGAAATATAATAAGAGAAAGAGGCAAAATTAAAAAGCTAGAGTTCCGCAATTGGAAATCTCTAGCTTTTTGTTTTCTGAGAATCATCTTGACTCAGACTCTTTTGACTAATGTTACTAAAAAGATAAAGCAACTTTTAGCCTTATTTATTGTCGCCACTCAACATGTTTTTAACACCTTCGATAGCGCCTTCTACAGCGTCTTTGGCATCTTCAGCAACTTCTTTTACTTTAGAAACAACTTTTTCAGCTGTTCCTTCTTTTTCCATTTTTTCATCACCGATGGCTTTACCAACACTTTCTTTAATAGAACCCTTAGCTTGATTTAATTTTTCTTCTACTGACATGATAATTTCTCCTGTTATATTTATTTTATCTTAGTTTACACGAGTTTTTTCGTGAGATACTGCACCAGTTGCTGCACCTTTAACAGCTTCTACACCTTCGCTAACTTTTTCTTGAACAGTTGAGAAACCAGATCCAAGACTAGATTTAGCTTTTTCGAATTGTTCTGAAGCGAATTCTCCTGTTGATTCAGCAACGTCAGATACGCGATCTTGAAGGCTTACTGAGTCTGCTTCATGTTGTTCTTTAGTTTTGATGTCGACAACGTTTACGTTGATTTCAATAACTTCCAAGTCAGTCATTTTAGCAACTTCTGAAGATACGATTTCTCTGATTTCTGAATATAAAGCTGGAACATTTTTTTGGTACTCAGCAATAATGTTTAAGTCAACTGCAACTTGTGTTTTACCAACTTCTACGTTAACACCACTTGTTACGTCATCGCTGTTAACGATTTTTTCTTTAAGATTTGAGAAGAAACCACCGTCGATTCCCAAAAGACCTGAAACGTTTTCTAGTGACAGACCAATGATTTTTTGGATAACTTTATCTTCGTAAGTAAGTTCCCCTTTGATTTCGTGAGCTACAACAGTAGCATCTTTCTTTTCTACGTTAGTGTTAATGTTTTTTTCGTTTGACATATGAAACTCCTTTAATTAAATTAGTAATTTTTATTTTTTTTATTTATCTATATAGTTTTTTTCGATATATAATCCAGCTGCAACTCCCAGTGCTCCTAAAATCAATACAAATATTGTTTTGAAGAAGCCAAAGGAGATAATCAAACAAGCGAGAAATACGCCTATGAGACCAGTGATAATTGGATATCGATATTGTTTAAGCCATTCCATTTTTTACTTCCTTACTTCACACGACTAACAGTCTTTTTGTTTTGAGGTTTTGGTTTAGGCTGGTAGTCTTTTACTAGAACTTCTAGTTTAACCTGACGCTCAATACCAAAAAACTGCTTCAATCCATTAGTTATTTCATTTTGAATTAGTTGGCATCTGTCAGCGATGTTGTCCGAAGGAAGAATTTTACCTTCTACATGAACGAAACATTTATTTTTTCGTAAATTTACATGAACAGTTGGGTTCTTGATCAATCCATGATCACTTACCAAACTTCTAACAAAACCTTCGATTGCAGAATTCTTTAATTTTAATGTATCGTTTTTAGTTTCAAGTTGAATTTCCAAATAACGTTTAGGATAAAACAACACAACTAACATCGATAACAAAACTAAAGTTGATAGAGCCACTATCCCCCAGAATATATATCTAGAGAGATAGAATTCAACGAAATGATTCTGTCTCCAGCTAAATAGCTGAATGCCTAGATCACTAACTTGATGATAATCTATCAAAACAGGAAGGAAAATTGTCAAGATTAAAATACAGAAAATAATTAAAAATATTTTCTTTGTTTTTGACATATACAATCCTTTCGATTTAACATTAAACTATTTTTACCCGTCTAATCTATTTAAAAATAGTTTATTCTACAAGTAATTATTTTTTACCTGTAAAGAATGATACTACAGTAACAACAATTGCTGCTCCTGTAATAGATGGGATCAAAGCCATTCCAGCGATGGATGGGCCCAACTACCTAAAAGGGATTGTCCTACAGATGACCCGACTAAACCAGCGAATACATTTGCGACGATTCCCATAGAACTACCTTTTTTAGTGATTCTACCTGCTACAAGTCCAATAAGACCTCCAGCAATGATTGACCACAATATTGCTTACCCTCCTTTTCTATTTTAATATTAAAAAATAAATCAATTACTTTGATTATCGCTATTATATAATTTTAATATAAAAAAATCAAATTCTTTGATTGTTGCTATTATATAAATTTTTAAAAATAAAAATATAATCTTTCGACTTGAATTTGATCCTGTATTCACGCCCTCAATAGACGGTAAAATAAGAAAATTGTTTATATATTGCCTCCGTAGTGTTATTATACGAGATAAAGGATCTTAGTAAAAGTCGTTATAGCATGCTATACCTATTCATTGTGGTATAATTGCAAGAGGTGAAATCCGATAATTTATAAAAAGAGAAAGACATTCATGAGAGATTTATTATCTAAAAAAGTCATAGGCAATTAGAATTATTATTTGAACATAAACGATGGTTTCATCGTTCTGAACTAGCAGAGTTATTAAATTGTACAGAACGTGCAGTCAAAGATGATCTATCCCATGTTAAATCTGCTTTTCCTGACTTGATTTTTCATTCTTCTACTAATGGTATACGCATTATTAATACCGATGATAGTGATATTGAAATGGTTTACCATCATTTCTTTAAACATTCAACTCATTTTTCGATTTTAGAATTTATCTTCTTTAATGAAGGTTGTCAAGCTGAAAGTATTTGTAAAGAATTTTATATCAGTTCATCTTCGCTCTATCGTATTATTAGCCAAATCAATAAAGTGATTAAAAGGCAATTTCAATTTGAAATCAGTCTGACACCTGTTCAAATCATTGAAAATGAGAGAGACATTCGTTACTTTTTTGCACAATATTTTTCAGAAAAATATTATTTCCTAGAATGGCTATTTGAAAATTTTTCATCAGAGCCCCTATCTCAATTGTTAGAATTGGTTTATAAGGAAACAAGCTTTCCAATGAATTTGTCAACTCATAGAATGTTAAAGCTGCTCCTGGTTATGAGTAATTTTGATCAGTATCATGCAAAATCCGTTGCAGAGACACTTTCTTATTATTGTAGCAACAATTTTGAACTTGAAGTTTGGACTGAATTAGAATTATCAAAGGAATCTTTAGAAGAATCGCCTTATGATATCATCATTTCTAATTTTATTATTCCTCCGATTGAGAATAAGAGACTGATATATTCAAATAATATAAACAAGGTATCACTCATATCTTTGTTAAATGCCATGATGTTTATTCGATTAGATGAGTAACCAAAAATAACAAAAAAACGCTATTTCGCGTTTGAACTGTACCTCAAAAGTTAGACAGAAAAAATCTAATTTTTGGGGTGTTTTTGTTAAGAAAAGACCTTCAATCATTTAAGCAAAATGTACATCTAGATTCATAGCCCTCTAGATCTCTTGCTTTTTTTGTAGAAGATACGAAAAAAGCCTTGAAATCAAGTCTTTTCCTGTGGTAGGTAGATTCCTATATATGAAATTGAAGGGATTTTAGAAAGCCAATTGGAGTGATTTTATCCATGATGGGGAAATGATCTGGATAAAAATGATTGAGAAATAGTTGCTAAAAAAGCGTTTGCATGATACTATATATTGAAAGGAGGTGATAAGATGGTAGAACAAAGAAAATCAATTACCATGAAAGATGTTGCTTTAGAAGCAGGAGTTAGCGTTGGAACTGTTTCACGTGTAATTAATAAAGAAAAAGGCATTAAAGAAGTAACCTTGAAAAAAGTGGAACAAGCAATTAAAACCTTGAATTACATTCCAGATTACTACGCTCGAGGAATGAAAAAAAATCGAACAGAAACGATTGCAATCATTGTACCAAGTATCTGGCATCCCTTTTTTTCAGAATTTGCTATGCATGTGGAAAATGAAGTCTATAAGAGGAATAATAAATTACTCTTATGTTCTATAAATGGTACAAATAGAGAGCAAGACTACCTGGAGATGTTGCGTCATAATAAAGTTGATGGAGTGGTTGCTATTACCTATAGTCCAATTGAACATTACCTGTCGTCAGGAATTCCCTTTGTCAGTATTGACCGTACATACTCAGATATTGCCATTCCTTGTGTTTCATCAGATAATGATGCAGGTGGAAGAGAAGCAGCTAAACAATTAATTAGTAAAGGATGTCAGCATTTAGCCTTTGTGGGCGGACATAATACAACCATTAATGAAACCAAACGTCGTAGAATTTCCTTTGAAAAGTATGTCCAAGAGCATAAAATACCTCTTAGTATTTTTGATTTGGATGAGACAGTTACTGACTATCATGGAAAGCTAGAGAGTTTCTTGGAAGAAAATCCTTCTATAGATGGAATTTTTACAATCAACGATTTTACAGCTTTGGATGTGACTGAAATTCTAGAAAAGAATGGCAAACGTATTCCTCATGATGTCCAAATTATTGGATACGATGGAATTAAAATGGCTGGAGATAGAGATTATCTACTTTCAACAATTGAGCAACCCCTGGAGGAAATGGCTAGAGAAGCTGTACGAATCCTATTTGATATCATCGAAGGAAAGGCTGTTAATTTGCAGACAATCCTACCAGTGAAATTTGTTGAAGGAAAAACAACAAAAAATGAAAATAAGTCTTGACAGAAAGCGCTATCAATGATAGAATAAATTCAGATGAAAAAGATTTATTTTTTAGAACAAAAATGAAACGTTTCAAAAATAAAATAAATAGACAGCGCCAAGCGTTATCTTTTTAAAACAAAAAATGAAACGTTTCAAAAAGGAGGTTGCTATGAATAGCAAAGCGAAGCAAGTTTCTCTTTGGGAAAGAATCAAGAAACAAAAACTCTTGTTATTGATGACTGTCCCTGGTTTAGTTTTAACCTTTATCTTTAAATACATTCCTATGTATGGGGTTTTAATCGCATTTAAAGATTACAATCCCTTAAAAGGAATTTTAGGGAGTGATTGGATTGGTTTTTCTGAGTTTACAAAATTCATATCCTCTCCCAACTTTGGTATCTTGTTAGCCAATACTTTAAAATTAAGTATCTATGGTTTATTGCTTGGCTTTTTACCACCAATCATTCTTGCTATTATGCTCAATCAACTCTTGAGTGAAAAAGTCAAAAAACGAATTCAGCTCATTTTATACGCACCAAACTTTATCTCAGTCGTTGTTATCGTTGGTATGATTTTCCTTTTCTTTTCAGTGGGAGGGCCAATCAACAATTTTCTCTCTATGTTTGGAATAAAGGCTGACTTCTTGACAAATCCAGACTTCTTTAGACCTTTATACATCTTTAGTGGTATCTGGCAAGGAATGGGCTGGGCTTCAACGCTCTACACAGCAACATTAGTAAATGTAGATCCAGCTTTAGTAGAAGCAGCAAGACTAGATGGAGCCAATATCTTCCAACGAATCTGGCACATTGATATTCCAGCTCTTAAGCCCATTATGGTTATCCAATTTGTTTTAGCTGCAGGTGGAATTATGAATGTCGGTTATGAAAAAGCATTCTTAATGCAGACATCGTTAAATTTGCCAACTTCTGAAATTATCTCTACGTATGTCTATAAAGTTGGTCTTGTATCAGGAGACTATTCTTACTCAACAGCGGTTGGTTTGTTTAATGCAGTGATTAACGTAGTATTGCTTGTTGCAGTTAACCAAATCGTTAAACGCATGAATAATGGTGAAGGAATTTAAGGAGGGAAGTATGAAAAATTCGATTATGGATACAAAATTTGATAGACGTATCTTACTCTTAAATAAAATCATTATTGTCTTTATCGTTTTGATAACCTTACTTCCTTTACTTTATATTGTCGTAGCATCCTTTATGAATCCTAAGGTTCTGGTTAGTAGAGGGATTAGCTTTAATCCAGCCGATTGGACGGTAGAAGGTTACCAGCGTGTATTCAGTGACCAATCTATTCTAAGAGGTTTTATCAATTCCCTGCTTTATTCTTTTGGCTTTGCAGCTTTAACAGTATTGCTATCTGTGTTTACAGCTTATCCTCTTTCCAAAAAAGATTTGGTAGGGCGCCGTTGGATTAACTACTTTTTGATTGTGACCATGTTCTTTGGTGGTGGTTTAGTCCCAACTTACTTGCTCGTAAAAGAATTGGGCATGCTTAATACTCCATGGGCTATCATCGTTCCCGGTGCTGTCAATGTTTGGAACATTATTCTTGCTAGGGCCTATTTCCAAGGATTGCCTGAAGAATTGGTAGAAGCAGCCGTCATTGATGGAGCGAATGACTTGCAGATTTTCTTCAAAATCATGCTTCCTCTTGCAAAACCAATTATGTTTGTTCTCTTCCTCTATGCTTTTGTAGGACAGTGGAACTCATACTTTGATGCAATGATTTATATCAAGGATCCAAATTTGGAACCATTGCAACTTGTACTTCGTAAAATTCTCATTCAAAGCCAACCAGGTCAAGATATGATTGGGGCACAAGCGGCTATGAATGAAATGAAACGTTTAGCTGAATTAATTAAATACGCAACTATTGTCATTTCCAGCTTGCCATTGATTGTTATGTATCCATTCTTCCAAAAATACTTTGATAAAGGAATTATGGCTGGTTCACTTAAAGGATAAAAAAAAAGAAAAAATAAAAGGAGTTTTCTCATGAAATTCAAAACATTCTCAAAATCAGCAGTTTTGTTGACAGCTAGTTTAGCAGTACTTGCAGCCTGTGGCTCAAAAAATACAGCTTCAAGTCCAGATTATAAGTTGGAAGGTGTAACATTCCCGCTTCAAGAAAAGAAAACATTGAAGTTTATGACAGCTAGTTCACCGTTAGCTCCTAAAGACCCAAATGAAAAGTTAATTTTGCAACGTTTGGAGAAGGAAACTGGCGTTCATATTGACTGGACCAACTATCAATCCGACTTTGCAGAAAAACGTAACTTGGATATTTCTAGTGGTGATCTACCAGATGCTATCCACAACGACGGAGCTTCAGATGTGGACTTGATGAACTGGGCTAAAAAAGGTGTTATTATTCCAGTTGAAGATTTGATTGATAAATACATGCCAAATCTTAAGAAAATTTTGGATGAGAAACCAGAATACAAGGCCTTGATGACAGCACCTGATGGGCACATTTACTCATTCCCATGGATTGAAGAGCTTGGAGCTGGTAAAGAGTCTATTCATAGTGTCAACGATATGGCTTGGATTAACAAAGATTGGCTTAAGAAACTTGGTCTTGAAATGCCAAAAACTACTGATGATCTGATTAAAGTCCTAGAAGCTTTCAAAAACGGGGATCCAAATGGAAATGGAGAGGCTGATGAAATTCCATTTACATTTATTAGTGGTAACGGAAACGAAGATTTTAAATTCCTATTTGCTGCATTTGGTATAGGGGATAACGATGATCATTTAGTAGTTGGAAATGACGGTAAAGTTGACTTCACAGCAGATAACGACGACTATAAAGAAGGTGTGAAATTCATCCGTCAATTGCAAGAAAAAGGCTTGATCGATAAGGAAGCCTTCGAACATGATTGGAATAGTTACATTGCTAAAGGTCATGATCAGAAATTTGGTGTTTACTTTACATGGGATAAGAGTAATGTTACTGGAAGTAATGAAAGTTATGATGTTTTACCAGTACTTGCTGGACCAAGTGGTCAAAAACACGTAGCTCGTACAAACGGTATGGGCTTTGCACGTGACAAGATGGTTATTACCAGTGTAAACAAAAACCTAGAATTGACAGCTAAATGGATTGATGCACAATACGCTCCACTCCAATCTGTGCAAAATAACTGGGGAACTTACGGAGATGACAAGCAACAAAATATCTTTGAATTTGACCAAGCAACTAACAGCCTCAAACACTTACCACTAAACGGAACTGCACCAGCAGAACTTCGTCAAAAGACTGAAGTAGGAGGACCACTAGCTATTCTAGATTCATACTATGGTAAAGTGACAACTATGCCAGATGATGCCAAATGGCGTTTGGATCTTATCAAAGAATATTATGTTCCTTACATGAGCAATGACAATAACTATCCAAGAGTCTTTATGACACAGGAAGATCTGGATAAGATTGCCCATATCGAAGCAGATATGAATGACTATATCTACCGTAAACGTGCTGAATGGATTGTAAATGGCAATATTGATGCTGAGTGGGATGATTACAAGAAAGAACTTGAAAAATACGGACTTTCTGATTACCTCGCTATTAAACAAAAATACTACGACCAATACCAAGCAAACAAAAACTAGAGGTTGATTATGGGAGATAAAAAATACACAGTAGAGAGGGCCAATCGTTTTATAGAAGAAAATAAACATCTCGTTAATACTCAATATAAGCCTGAAGAACATTTTTCAGCTGAGATTGGCTGGATCAATGATCCAAATGGATTTGTCTATTTTCGTGGAGAGTACCATCTCTTTTATCAATTCTATCCTTATGATAGTGTTTGGGGGCCTATGCACTGGGGACATGCTAAAAGTAAGGACTTGATTACTTGGGAGCACTTGCCAGTGGCACTTGCTCCTGACCAAGATTATGACCGCAATGGATGTTTCTCAGGTTCTGCCATTGTCAAGGATGATCGCCTATGGCTCATGTATACTGGACACATCGAAGAAGAAACCGGTGTTCGTCAAGTGCAAAATATGGCATTTTCAGACGATGGGATTCACTTTGAAAAGATTGAACAAAATCCAGTTGCAACTGGAGCAGACTTGCCAGATGAGTTAATTGCTGCTGATTTCCGTGATCCAAAACTCTTTGAAAAAGATGGACGCTATTACTCCGTAGTAGCTGCCAAACACAAGGATAATGTGGGCTGTATCGTTCTACTAGGGTCCGATAACCTAGTAGAATGGCAGTTCGAATCCATCTTTTTAAAAGGTGTGGAACATCAAGGTTTTATGTGGGAATGTCCAGACTACTTCGAGTTAGATGGGAAGGATTGCCTGATTATGTCACCCATGCGTTATCAGCGTGAGGGAGACTCATATCATAACATCAACTCATCGGTTTTGTTCACGGGTAAGGTAGATTGGGGAGAAAAACGTTTTATCCCAGAATCAGTTCAAGAAATTGATCATGGCCAAGACTTCTATGCGCCTCAAACATTGTTGGACGATCAAAATCGTCGTATCCTGATTGCTTGGATGCAGACATGGGGGCGTACCCTTCCAACCCATGACCAAGAACACAAATGGGCATGTGCCATGACTTTACCTAGAATTCTAAGATTGGAAGATGGCAAACTAAGACAATTCCCTGTTAAAAAAGGCCAATATCAAATCCAAATAGATAAAGATTGTCATTACCACTTAGGAAATGATACAGATTATCTTGAATTTGGTTATTACAGTAATGCGCAGCAAGTTTACATTGATCGTAGCCATCTTGTTCAAAAAATTCTAGGTGAAGAAGAACAGGACACTAGTCGACGGTATGTAGATATTGAAGCTAAAGAATTGGAAGTTGTTCTAGATAAAAATTCCATCGAGATTTTTGTCAATCAAGGCGAAGCAAGCTTGACAGCAACTTATTACTTAACAGCGCCAGCTGAGCTATCACGAATTGATTAAAAATTAAGTTATTTCTCCTAAAGAAAAAGTTCTCTTTCTAGTAAAATGGAAAGAGAACTTTTTTCTAATTAAGCAGAGCATATTTCTGTTTAAATAACTCAATTTTATCATTACAGTAAGTGATTAAATCTTGAGCTTTCTCAAAAGTATAGCCTTTTTCAGATACAGATTTCACTTTCTTCTCATCAAAATAGTAGCCAGTCAGACCAGTGATTTCTTCTGACAATGTAAGATAGTAACCTGTCTCAATTCCCTCGTCTAGATTTTTGGAAAATGACTTCATCAAGCGTCCGAAGAGAGACTTTTTCGTCTTTTCATCACTGGAATCATTCCCTAAGTTGGTTGAAATCAAGCCTGGATGGTAGGCATTGATGGTGATGCTTGAACCTCTTAAAAAGAAGTCTCTTGCCAGGTAGCGTGTCATCCAAATAGTGTAAAGTTTGGAATTATTATAGGCCAATCCGGGATTATAGTTGTTCTCAAATCCAAAGTCTAAATCCTTGACCTTGGCAAAATGATGCATATAGGAAGAAGTATTAATGACACGGCCGTCTGCCGCTTTTTCTAACAAGGGACTTAGCTCAGTTGTTAAAATATAGGGAACCAGAACAGATAACATAAAGGTCAACTCGACATTTTCAGCACTCGCTTTTCGTTCTTTTCCAGCATAAAGGCCTGCATTGTTAAACAAGACATCAATACTTTGAAAGTCTCGCTTGATTTCCTCTACAAATCGATAAATATCGTCTAATTCGGAAAAATCTGCAAGGTAGCTAGAAACTCTGCCTCTCAAGGAAACTGCCCGAACCTCTTGAAGCGCCAGCTCAAGTTTTTGAGGATTGCGACCATGGAGGATGACATGATGGCCTTCACTAGCCAATTTCTTTGCCAAATGTTTACCGATACCGTCAGTAGCACCTGTAATCAGAATCGTTTTGACCATATTAGTCCTCCAAGAAAGCAATGAGTTCTTTTGAAAATTCGTCTGCATATTGGAAAATCGAACCGTGACCAGCATGTGGATAGATAATCAGCTTACTATCTTTTATTTTCTCATGCATATCATAAGAATTTTCTGTTGGAACCTGCATATCATTATCCCCGTTGACGATTAAGGTTGGTTGAGTGATAAATTTCAGGTCGTCTTGAGGATCTTTCCCCCAACGTTTAATAGCTTTGAGTTGAGTTAGGAATCCTGATAGATTCATGTCTTTATCCGCAAATTCCTTTGTTCTCATACCCATTCGTCCTAGGACCTTCAAAGCTTCAATTTTTCCTTGTTCATCATGATTATAGAAGATATAGCGTTTAGGATCGATGCGCTCGAGTCCAGCTTTAAACATAAAACTAAAAGTTTTCCCTGTGACCTTATCGACCTCTTTTCCACCTCGAGGTCCTGTTCCAGCCAAGATTAAACGATTGACTAGAGTAGGATTTATTCGGACGATTTCTTGGGCAATCATACCTCCCATAGAAAGGCCAAGAAGATTGATTTTATCGTAACCAAGCGCTTTTACAAAGTCAATTGTCTGCTTAGCCATTCCAGGAATCGTCGAAGCAACTTTTCCTTGACTGGCTCCAACACCATGAAGATCGACTACAATGACATGGTGCTTTTCAGCAATCAGGTCTAAGAGTTTAGGATCCCAGTTATCGAGAGTGGCTGCCAAATGGACCAGCATCAGAAGAGGTAGTTTTGATTTGCCTTTACTGAGTTCGCGATAAGCGATTTTGTTCCCGTCAACTGTGATGTATTGATTTTTTGTAGTAAGATATGACATTGTGTTTTCCTTTTTATTTCTTAAAGCTGAGGACTGTTTTTCCACGTGAGCGACCATTAGCGACTTTGTCTAAGGCGCTATTTACCTCTTCAAATGGATAAACTGTATCGATAGAGGGTTTGATTTCTAATTTACTAAAGAGGTCAGCTACCTCTTGTAATTGAGCGCCATTGCTTTCTACAAAGATAAAATGGTAGCGGACGCCATATTTTTCCGCCATCTTATCAAATTTGCGACCTGCTAAGCCAAGAATAATCTGTTTCCATTTTGGTAGATTCATGCGTTTGGCAAAGGCACCGTTTGGCATAGCACGGAGGGAAACAAGCTGTCCACCTTTTTTCATGATAGACATTTGTTTTTCAGTTTCAGCTCCACCAAGAGTATCGAGGACATAATCAACCTGACTAACAGTTTTTGTATAATCCTCTGTTTTGTAATCGATAAATCTATCTGCTCCTAGTTTCAAAACACGCTCAGCGCTATCTCCAGAACCGTTTGTAATGACCTTCAAACCTTTTGCTTTGGCAATTGGAATGGCCATACCGCCGACACCACCTGTACCACCAGAGATAAAGATGGTTTTGCCAGCTTGAGCTCCCATGAGGTCTAGGGCTTGCATGATAGTCAAGGCAGTAAGCGGAACAGCAGCAGCTTCTTCGTCAGATAGATAATCTGGAACTTTGGCTAGAGCCTGACTGTCTACGGCTACATACTCGGCAAAGGCACCAATATGGTCAAGTGGGAGACGTCCAAAAACTCGGTCACCGACTTTGAGGTTTTTGACTTGTGTGCCGGTCTCTTCAATGATACCGACCACTTCATTTCCTGCAGTTTGTGGGAGTTTGTAAGGAACAATCATCTTGACCTCTCCTCGGGAAATCATGTTATCCAGAGGATTGACACCAGCTGCGGTGACTTTGACCAAGACTTGTTTGTCTGTAATACTTGGTTTAGCGACTTCTGTGATATTCAGTGTGATATTCTTTTTGTTATAAGTAGTATGTTGTGCGGCTTTCATATGTTTTCTCTTTTCTTTTTTAATATAATTCAATATACTTGTATCTAATACAAGTATATGTTTTTCCAGTAAAAACTGATTTGTTATCAAATCAGTTTCGGACTTGTTTAGCTTGTTTATATAGATTGTCAATGACATCTTCTAAAGTTTGATTTGCTAATTCCTTTTCTAATTGAGATTCGGCACTAGCGAAAAGCGGTGAAACTGCTCCTTGGATATGTTTTCCAACGGGACAATCGGGATTACTATTTTGATGAACAGGGAATAAACTAATGTGATTGATTTCTTGAGTAGCATAGTAGATCTCTAGTAAAGTCATTTTCTTTGGAGACTTACTGAGTTGATAACCTGTTTTTCCTTGCTGGGAATGAATCAAATCTGCATTTTTCAATAAGGCAATCACTTTTCGAATGTAACTAGCGTTAGTCCCAACACTAATAGCTAGTGCTTGAGAACTTAAGGTTTCCTTGCTTTCACTAATCATTGTTAAGATATGCAAAGCAACTGAGAATTTTGTATCCATATGAATCCCTCTCTTAATAAACTTGTATCAAATACAAGAACAAGTATAACATAAATTAAAAGAAAAGCAAGTCTTTTGTTTTAAATTTTAAAAAATTTTGAGTGCAATCAGATTAGAGCTGTCTGGGAAGGGTGTTCATAAAATTATACCGTTGATATCCATTAGTTGACCAAAAGTAGAACAGATACACAAAAAAGCCTTGTAAATCAAGGCTTTTTCCTGTTGTATTTAGATGCCCCCTACAGGGATTTGGAAAGGACTTTCATATTGAGAGCAATTAAAAATATTGAAATATAAGTGATTTTAGGTATTTTCAATGTCATGATTTAAAAATGGGGCAAAAGTGGGGCAAAAACCATACAGATTCTAAACTGTATGATTCTTTTTTTATCTAACCAAGAAAGGTTAAAACTTATTAAAACAAATGCAATCAACTGTTGAAAACTTTTTAGTCCGTGTAATATAAAAACAAGTAAAAAGTTGAACTATAGGGAATATTGTGTCATAATAGGTAATAGATGAATAATTAATAGATTGGAAATAATGCTTTCTTACCTTAACAAGTTGAATTGGTTATACATTTTTTCGTCGCAATTGTGTCTATCTCTCGAGTTTAGCTAGTTTTTATAAGCTCTGGTTTCTAATCAATATAACAAATTTTAGAAGTGCATAAGACAAGATGGTGACATTACTACAGTCATTTCTAGTCACCATATGTTGCTGGCACAGGCTGTTTGTAGTGTTGGCTATTTACTAGTCAGTTTAATCGGAGTGTTTAATTTTTATTGTTGAAAGGTTTTTATATGGCGAAAATTCTATCTTTAGGTCTGACAGGTAAGAAATTACTTGCTCAGGGGTTCTTGTTTGTTCTGCTAGGTCTCATCTTGATGGTCACGGGGACTTGGTTGCCAGTAACAGTTATTCGCCTGGTTCTGTTTTTAGCTTGGATAGCAACGGTCGTAGATTTGCTATTACGAGTTTTCAAAAAAAGCCAGTCAACGGATACCTTGGGAGTTGCACTGGTTAAATTGTTAGTGCTGGGATATTTGCTAGGTTCTAATCTTGCGACTGATATACCGATTTATGTTCTGGCTCTTGTGATTGGAGTTTATCAGATTTTTCATGCTAGTATTAACCTTGTCACCTATGTTCTCTACCGCAAAAACAAAATTCGACCTCGTTTTCGTCTCTTACTAGATGGACTCGTACTAGTTTTTCTTGGTGGGACTAGTCTTTTGTCCTCTACAGGAAATTCTGTCTTTCAACTCTTTGTATTAGGGGCTTATTTTTTCCTTTATGGTGTGTCCAATATCCGTGACGGTTTCTTATTTGAAGGGGAAATTGGGAAAAACCATCTCAAACGTCGTATTAGAATTAGCTTACCTATTGTCCTAGCCGCTCTCATCCCTGCAAGAACTTTAGCAAAAGTTAACAAATTTATGCTGGAAAATGCTGATGAGGAAGAAGATATCCATCTTGGAATAGTGAAGTCTGGTAAGACAGCAGAGCTAGAAATTTTTGTTCATACAGCTGAGACCTCCCTGTTTTCGGCAATTGGTCATGTGGATATCTGCTATCAAGGCCGTGTTATTTCTTATGGCAACTATGATCCGTCTTCTGAGACCTTATTTGGCATGGTAGGAGATGGTGTCTTATATTTCTGTGATCGTGACAAGTACATTGACCTATGTAAACGTGAGAGTCAAAAAACGCTTTTTGGTTATGGGATAGATTTGACGCCTGAAATGGAAAAAGCAGTTCAGAAAAAGTTGGCTGAATTGAAACAACTGACGATTCCATGGGAGCCAAGTGCAGATAAAATCATGACAGGTGATGGTAAGGAAGACTACACCTACGCTTATAAAATCAGACATGAGACAGATGGGGAACTTTATAAATTTATCAAATCTAAGTTTAAATCCTACTTTGTCTTATCTACAAACTGTGTGCTCTTGGCTGATACCATAGTCGGTCAGGCTGGCACCGATATCCTCTCACCCAAAGGATTTATCGCTCCAGGAACTTACCAAGCCTACCTTAATCGAGAGTTTGAAAAACCAAATAGTATAGTCGTATCTAAACATGTTTATTAAGGAGAATTTATGAACTTAGTAAAAAAATACACCCCGTTAATACTTTTTATAGGGCTGGTTGCTCTTGTAATTCTGAATGCATCGAGCTTTATATCAGGAGCAATCTCTCTCTTTGATGTAACATCAACCTTGATTTATGGTGCTGTTATTGCTTTTGTGCTTAATGTTCCTATGAAAAAAATTGAACAGTACTTAGTTAAATTGAAGGTAAAGGCAGAGTTGCGTCGTCCGATTGCCATGGTACTTGTTTTCCTAGCTCTTATCTTAATCGTGATTGCTCTTTTGGTTTTGGTGCTGCCAACCCTAGCTCAGACTATTAGTCAGCTGGGAACAGTCCTTTCAACAGTCCTTACTCAACTTGGGAAATTGCTAGGCAGCTCGGAATTTGTAACCAAAGACATGTTGTCAACTCTCGTATCAGGAATTCAGGGACAGTCTAGCTCTATTAGCCAAGCTTTGATAGGTTTTTTATCAGGTCTGACTAGTAATATCGGCAATATTTTTTCAAGTTTGATGAATGCCTTTTTGATTATAGTCTTCACCTTTTTATTTTTATCCAGTAAGGAACATTTGGCAGCGATGACGAGTCGACTTCTAAAAGTTTTTCTTCCAGAGAAGGTGGTGATAAAGTTGACTTACATTGGACAAGTAGCACTAGAGACTTATGACCAATTTTTGATGAGTCAGCTGATTGAAGCAGTTATCATAGGAGTTATGATAGCGGTTGGTTACAGCCTGTTTGGGATACCCTATGGAGTAATGACAGGTATCTTTGCAGGAGTGCTATCGTTCATTCCTTATGTAGGGCCTATGATTGCTTGTGTTGTGGGAGCGATTTTTATCTTCACAGTGAGTCCTACTCAAGCCTTACTTTCTCTTCTTCTATATCAAGTTATACAGCTGATTGAAGGAAACCTTATTTATCCTAGAGTTGTAGGTCAGTCTATTGGTTTGCCAGCTATTTTCACGCTTGCGGCTGCTAGTATTGGAGGCAATCTCTTTGGCTTACTTGGGATGATATTCTTTACACCGATATTTGCTGTTATCTATCGACTGGTTAAAGAATTTGTCGTCGCAAAGGAAAATCAGGTAGATTAAGAAAAACTAAATTTAATAAGATATACTGAGAAGAGAGTGAGAGATTCTCTTCTCTTTTATTTTTAAATACTTTGCTACAAAAAGCTATTGGACGTCAAAAAAAGCCTTGCAACCAAGGATTTTTCCTGTTGATTTAGATGCCCCTACAAGGCTCGAACCTGCGCCCCATAGCTTAAGAGTCTACTGCTCTACCAACTGAGCTAAGGAAGCAACAGAAAAAGCTGAGAATGTAACTTCCCAGCTTTTTTAATATGCCCAAAATGGCAGCTAGATTATTTACGAAAGGCATCAAGGATATAGGTGAAACCAACAATTAAAAATGCAAAGGCAACGACATAAACGACAAAGACACTTGTAGCTACTGGATTGAACAAAATCACTAGACCTAGTAAAAATGCAAGCAACGCTATCCACATGATATGGTTGCCAATAATAGGGAAAATCAATCCCAGACGATTGCCTTTAAAGAAAGCTATAATGGCTTCTACAATTAACCAAATTCCTAAAATAGTTGGAATGACAACTGGTAGCGTCACAAAGCCATAGGCAACGAGGTAAAGAGCCAAGAGAAGATTAACAATCCCTTGGAAAAGATGAGCTGGTGAGCGAAGCACTTTTGGTACAGAGAAATAGCCTAAAATAGCTGCTATAGAAGCAACCAGTAAACCAAATGCAATCCACCAGCTGTAAGCAACAAGATTAGCTACTGGGTCTGTAAATAGAAAGAGTGCTAAAAGGACAAAAACAACTCCTGCAAGGAATAGCAGTAAACGATTAGAAAATTTCATTTCAATACCCCCTATATAGTATAGTATAGTTTGATAATAAAAATATCATACACCTTTTTAGAGGAAATATCAATAAACAAAATGGAAAATTTGGAAGTTTCAGTCTGATTTATGAAAAGAAAATCAGTTTTTATTATTTTGAAAATAAAAAGAGAAGATAAAATTTGTCTTCTCTACATGAAAATATTGTATGGAATCAAAGCAAAAGTAACTGGCTTTACACTATTTGTAAAGATGTAATTTGATTCAAAAAGAAAAGATAGATTTAAAAGTGGGGCAAATGATGAGGCAAATCAGTTATAGATAAGCAAAAAAGCCTTGGTTATCAAGGCTTTTCCTGTTGTATTTAGATGCCCCCTACAGGGATCGAACCTGTGACCCACGGATTAAGAGTCCGCTGCTCTGCCAGCTGAGCTAAGGAGGCAAAGAAAAAAGCTGTATTGGTGCCGAAACTTCACGGTTTGTATTGAACCCGCGCAATTAAGCAGGTGGGCAACTCGCTCTAACTGAAGCTGTTTCCGCGTGAGACGGCCTACATGCTGTTAGAAGACTTTTGTTTCCCTAATAATACAAAAAATAGTCGGTCAACACTTAAGTGTGAAGTCGTACACCACAGCGTTTCTATGTTTATATGATACCACTTTTTCAAAAAAAATCAAGAGGAAAGTGCAATTTTTTGAAAAGGATTTCAGATTTTTCGCAAACGGTCGATAGCTTCCTTTCTTTGAGCCAAAGCCCGTTCATATTTACCAGTATCTTCTGCTTGGAAATAGTGATGATTACGAATTTTTTCTGGCAGATAGTCTTGCTTGACCCAATTTCCAGGATAGTTGTGTGGATAGAGATAGTCTTGGGCATTCCCCAGTTCCTTGCTTCCGCTGTAGTGCCCATCACGCAGGTGTCGCGGAATAGGCAAGTGCCCTGATGTTTTGAGGTCGGCAAGTGCCTTATCCATAGCTACATAGGCTGAGTTGGATTTTGGAGAAAGGGCCAAATCAATCACGACATTGGCAATGAGAATGCGGGCTTCTGGGAACCCAATCTTCTGGGCAGCATCCAGAGCAGTCACGGTATGAATCTGGGCTTCAGGATTGGCTAAGCCGATATCTTCATAGGCGATAACAGTCAAGCGACGAGCGAGACTTGGCAAATCACCAGCCTCAATCAAGCGGGCAGCATAGTGGAGACTGGCATCCACATCTGAGCCACGGATAGACTTTTGCAGGGCTGAGAGAACATCATAGTGGCCATCTCCATCCTTATCCATAGTGATGTAGCTCTGCTGCAGGCTATTTTCCATGATGTCGAGGGTGATGTGGCGGATGCCCTTATCATTCTCAGGGGTAGAGAGAGCTGCCAAATCCAGTGAGTTGAAGGCAGAGCGAAGGTCTCCGTTTGTAGAGGTAGCAATAAAATCCAGCGCATCCTCATCTAGTTCTACTGGAAAATCAAAACCACGCTCAGGGTTACTTAGAGCTATTTGCAGAGCCTCTTTGATGTCTTGGTTAGACAGAGGTTCCAACTCAAAAATTTGAACTCGGCTACGAATGGCAGGAGTGACAGAGAAGAAAGGATTTTCAGTCGTAGCGCCAATCATGATGACCAGTCCACTTTCCAAGAGAGGCAAGAGGAAGTCTTGCTTGGTCTTGTCTAGACGATGAATCTCGTCTAGCAATAGGACGAGACCCCCGGAAAATTTAGCCTCTTCCGCGATTTCTTGCAGTCGTTTTTTACTGTCAACTGTCGCATTGAAGGTACGAAAGGCATACTTAGTAGTCCCAGCGATGGCAGAAGCAATACTGGTCTTGCCGATTCCAGGAGGTCCGTAGAGAATCATGGAAGACAGGCGGTTGGCTTCCACCATGCGGCGGATGATTTTTCCTTGTCCGACCAGATGCTCCTGACCGATGACTTGGTCGATGGTTTTAGGGCGCATGCGAAGCGCGAGATTGTCTGGCATAGCAGTCCTTTCTAACGTGGATTTTCTGATGTATATGTGGTAAGATGGTAGTATCTATTTTAGCATATTTCCGAGCAATCGGGGCGATTAAAGAGTCGCATAGAAAGAGGACAAAATGGCAACATACGGATTTTTAGATGTTTTAGAGGAAGAGTTGGAGAAGAACTTTCCCTTTGATTTTGAGATTAGCTGGGACAAGCGTAACCACGCAGTTGAAGTGAGTTTTCTATTGGAAGCGCAAAATGCTGCAGGTGTGGAGATGGTGGATGAAGACGGAGAGGTTTCGTCAGATGATATTCTCTTTGAAGAAGCAGTGATTTTTTACAATCCTGCTAAGTCAATCGTCAATGCAGAAGACTATTTGACCGTTATTCCTTACTTGCCTAAAAAAGGATTTTCCCGCGAATTCTTAGCTTATTTTGCGCTATTCCTCAAAGATACTGCCGAGGTTGGACTAGATGCCCTCATGGACTTTTTGGAAGACCCAGAAGCAGAAGAATTCGTCATGGAATGGAACCAAGAAGTCTTTGAAGAAGGAAAAGTCGGCTTGGAAGAGGGAGAGTTTTATCCTTATCCGAGATACTAGGAGTTTGACATGGAACTAGAAATTTCTGATTTCACAGGCTGTAAGATTGCTTTGTTTTGTGGGGATAAGCTCCTGACTATCTTACGCGATGATAAGACAAGCATTCCCTGGCCCAACATGTGGGAACTGCCCGGTGGGGGACGCGAGGGGGATGAAAGTCCTTTTGAGTGCGCAGCGCGTGAAGTTTATGAAGAGCTGGGAATTCATCTGACTGAGGATTGTCTGCTTTGGAGTAAGGTTTATCCCAGTATGCTTTTTGAGGGGAAGGAATCCGTCTTTCTAGTTGGTAAGTTGGCTCAGGAACAGTTTGACAGTATCATCTTTGGTGATGAAGGACAGGGCTATCAACTCATGAATGTGGAGGAGTTTCTTAGTTCGGGTCAAGTTGTCCCTCAGTTACAAGAGAGAGTGAGAAATTATTTGGAGGAAAAGAATGATTTTTGCGATTGCAACAACCACGTTGAATAAAGAAGTTAAGCGTAAGCTAGAAACTGGACAATACTCTAGAGAAGAAGCTACATTTATCTATTTGGAATATTTAAAGTTAAAGAAGCAGAGAGAAAGTGGTATGAAAGTAGCTGGGATTTCTACGGCTGTTATTTGGGTATTAATGCTTGTTATACCCTTACTGAGTGATGGAGGTCTCGTACTGCCTCTTCCAGTATATTTTTTATTATTGATACTGTTAGCAGGAATTGTTCTATTTGTTTATTATCTTATGTTTGGTATTTTTAAACAGCAGATTCATAGCGCAATGAAAGAACACTATACAGATGTGATTGAGGAATTCAAGAAAAATAAGGAAGATTCAAAATGGAAACATGGCAAGAGTTAAAAGTTACAGTGAAGCGTGAGGGGGAGGAGTTGGTCTCTAATCTCTTGATTGAGTTGGGAGCGCAGGGTGTTGCGATTGAAGACAGCATGGACTATGTGGGAAATGTTGACCGCTTCGGCGAGATTTTCCCAGAGGTTGAGCAGCAAGAAGAAATCGTAGTGACAGCCTACTACCCTGATACGGTTGATGTAGCAACGGTTGAGGCAGACTTGCAGGCCCGTCTCGCGGAACTAACTGATTTTATGGACTTGGGAGAGGTCAAGATGGGGACGACTGCCTTGGCTGAGGAAGACTGGGCAGACAACTGGAAGAAATACTATGAACCAGCTCGTATCACTCATGATTTGACCATCGTGCCGTCTTGGACGGACTATGAGGCGACTGCTGGGGAAAAGATTATCAAGCTGGATCCAGGTATGGCTTTTGGTACGGGGACCCATCCAACCACTAAGATGAGCCTCTTTGCCTTGGAGCAGGTTCTTCGTGGTGGGGAAACAGTGCTAGATGTGGGTACTGGTTCAGGGGTTCTCTCTATTGCCAGCTCGCTACTTGGTGCCAAGGAAATCTTTGCCTACGACCTGGATGATGTGGCAGTTCGTGTTGCTCAGGAAAATATTGAGCTCAACCCTGGTATGGAAAACATTCATGTAGCAGCAGGAGACTTGCTTAAGGGAGTTGAGATTGAGGCAGATGTGATTGTGGCTAATATCTTGGCGGATATCCTTATTCATTTGACGGATGATGCTTACCGCTTGGTCAAGGATGAAGGCTACCTCATCATGAGTGGCATTATCAAGGACAAGTGGGACATGGTGCGCGAGTCGGCTGAGTCAGCTGGATTTTTCCTCGAAACTCACATGGTTCAAGGGGAATGGAATGCCTGTGTCTTTAAGAAAACCAAGGATATTTCCGGTGTGATTGGAGGCTAGCATGCAGCAGTATTTTGTCAAGGGGAGTGCAGTCTCTCCTGTCACCATCGAGGACAAGGAAACCAGCAAGCATATGTTTCAGGTTATGCGCTTGAAAGAAGATGATGAGGTGACCTTAGTCTTTGATGATGGGATTAAGCGTTTGGCGCGCGTCTTGGATGTTGAAAATCGTCAGTTTGAGTTGGTTGAAAAGTTAGCTGACAACGTGGAATTACCAATCCAGGTGACCATCGCATCTGGCTTTCCCAAGGGCGACAAGCTCGAGTTTATCACTCAAAAAGTAACTGAACTGGGCGCCAGCCAGATTTGGTCCTTCCCTGCCGATTGGTCGGTCGCCAAATGGGATGGCAAGAAATTGGGTAAAAAGATTGAAAAACTAGAAAAAATTGCCCTTGGAGCAGCAGAACAAAGCAAGCGTAATCTAGTACCAAGTGTCACACTTTTCGAGAAAAAATCAGACTTTCTAGCTCAACTGGACCAATTTGACTCTATCGTAGTGGCTTATGAAGAGTCGGCCAAAGAAGGAGAAGCCGCTGCGCTTTTACAAGCAGTTAATGGACTCGAGAAGGGAGCCAAATTGCTCTTTATCTTTGGTTCAGAAGGTGGTCTGTCACCTGCAGAAATCGAAAGTTTTGAAGCTAAGGGAGCAGTCTTGGCAGGTCTTGGTCCTCGTATTTTGCGAGCAGAAACAGCACCGCTTTACGCCTTATCAGCCCTTAGTGTTTTATTAGAATTAGAGAAATAAGAGGAAGAAAATGGAACAAAAACACCGTTCAGAATTTCCAGAGAAGGAACTTTGGGATTTAACAGCCCTATACCAAGACCGTGAGGATTTCTTGCGTGCAATCGAGAAGGCTCGTGAAGACATCAACCAGTTTAGCCGTGACTACAATGGCAATCTTCACACTTTTGAAGATTTCGAGAAGGCCTTTGCGGAATTGGAACAAATCTACATTCAGATGAGCCATATTGGCAACTATGGCTTTATGCCTCAGACGACAGACTATAGCAATGACGAATTTGCCAACATTGCCCAAGCTGGGATGGAATTTGAAACAGACGCCAGCGTAGCTCTGACCTTCTTTGACGATGCCTTGATGGTAGCAGATGAGGAAGTCTTGGACCGTTTGGGTAAATTGCCTCATTTAACAGCTGCCATTCGTCAGGCCAAAATAAAAAAAGCCCACTATTTAGGGGCTGATGTGGAGAAGGCCTTGACCAATCTCGGCGAGGTTTTCTACAGTCCGCAGGATATTTACACTAAGATGCGAGCTGGGGATTTTGAAATGGCCGACTTTGAAGTCAATGGCAAGACCTACAAAAACAGCTTTGTCACCTATGAGAATTTCTACCAAAATCACGAGGATGCTGAGGTTCGTGAAAAATCTTTCCGTTCCTTCTCAGAAGGTCTTCGTAAGCACCAAAATACAGCTGCGGCAGCCTATTTAGCCCAAGTCAAGTCTGAAAAATTATTGGCAGATATGAAGGGTTACGACTCTGTCTTTGATTATCTTTTGGCTGAGCAAGAAGTGGACCGTGCCATGTTTGATCGCCAGATTGACCTCATTATGCAGGAATTTTCGCCAGTCGCTCAGAGATACCTCAAGCATGTTGCCAAGGTCAATGGTCTTGAAAAGATGACCTTTGCAGACTGGAAATTGGACTTGGACAGCGCCTTGAATCCTGAAGTGACTATTGACGACGCCTATGATTTGGTCATGAAGTCGGTAGAGCCTTTGGGGCAAGAATATTGTCAGGAAGTTGCTCGCTATCAAGAAGAGCGCTGGGTGGACTTTGCTGCCAATAGTGGTAAGGATTCTGGTGGTTATGCGGCGGATCCATATCGTGTCCACCCTTATGTCCTTATGAGCTGGACAGGTCGTTTGAGTGATGTCTATACCTTGATTCATGAGATTGGGCATTCTGGTCAGTTTATCTTTTCTGACAACCACCAAAGCTATTTCAACGCCCACATGTCTACCTACTATGTCGAAGCGCCATCAACTTTCAATGAATTGCTTCTCAGTGATTACTTGGAACACCAATCTGAGGACCCACGTCAAAAACGCTTCGCTCTTGCTCACCGCTTGACAGATACCTACTTCCATAACCTTATTACCCACCTTTTGGAAGCAGCCTTTCAACGCAAGATTTACACACTGATTGAAGAAGGGGAAACCTTTGGAGCAAGCAAACTCAACAGTATTATGAAGGAAGTTTTGACAGATTTTTGGGGCGATGCCATTGAGATTGATGATGATGCAGCTCTGACTTGGATGCGCCAAGCTCACTACTACATGGGCTTGTATAGTTACACCTACTCAGCAGGGCTAGTCATTTCGACTGCTGGTTACCTTCATCTGAAACATTCAGAAACTGGAGATGAGGACTGGCTCAATCTACTCAAATCAGGTGGTAGCAAGACACCACTTGAGTCAGCCATGATCATTGGTGCTGATATTTCAACAGATAAACCACTCCGTGATACAATCCAATTCTTGTCTGACACAGTTGACCAGATTATCGCCTACAGTGCCCAGTTGGGAGAGTAAATTAAAAGAGTCTGGGACAAAAGTTTAACCTTAAATATAAAAAACGAACAAAACGAGTTATCTGACACTCAGAATTCTGTCTTGTTCGCTTTTTTTCTAATCTATCGATTTTAAAAATTTATAATAAAGAATTCCTAAAATCAAAATTTTTTGTCCTAGCCTCTTAAATTATCCCCAAAAGCTATCTTCTTCAGCTTGATCTGAAGAGAAGAGCCAAACTTCTTTGATTTTTCCGTCTTCAATACGGAAGAGGTCAATCCCGTTCATATTGAGTTCAGTACCATCAGCACGTGTTCCAAGAAAAGTAACATTGGCTGCGATTAAATCCTTATTGTCAGAAACCCAATTTGATACCACCTTAAAGGTTCCATTAGTTTTCTCAGCAAATGTAGCCAGGTGAGGCCCTAGCTTGTCCTTACCAACAACTGTACCAGATATACTATGATTACCAGGTTGATGCCAGACAATATCGTCTGCCATAGTTTCAAAGACACCAGGAAAGTCACCAGCAATTAAAGCTTGGTTATAAGCGTTGAAAATTTCTAAGTTTGTTGACATATCTATTCTCCATTTCTTTTTTATGATATAATTGTAACAGTTACAAACAAAAAAACAAGTAGACACTTTTTCGATAGCTAGTATCAAAAGTGGTACTATTATTGATACTAAAAGATAAATTTTTTTTAAAAAATAGAAAGAAGATATTTTATGACAAATAAAGTGAGTGAGTATGGTATTTGTCCATTTGCGACAACGCAGAGGGTTTTAACGGGGAAATGGGCACTGGTAATTATTTATCAGTTGAGTACGGGTACTAAACGATTTAAAGAATTGCAGAGATTATTGCCTGGGATTACTCAAACTATTTTGACCCGTCATCTCCGTCAATTAGAAAAGGATAAGATTGTTCAACGAAAGGTCTATGCCGAAGTTCCACCACGAGTTGAGTACAGCTTAACCGAAATGGGGCAGAAATTCAGAGTTGTTTTAGATGCTGTCGAGAAATGGGGTCTAGATTATATCAAGTTGCTAGAAATGTAGAGGTATTGACCATGTATCAAGAGTTACTTAGAAAAATAGCAGAAGAAAAACCAAGTTATCATCAGGAAGAAATCCAATGGTTGCTTGATCATTTGGGAGATCCTTCTCCAGAAATTCGCGATGACCTTGTTTTTACAAGCTTTGCTAGAGGGATTCAGGAAGAGCTATTTACACAGGAACAATTTCATTTCATTGCTGATGTGGTCTCAGCTGATGGAGGACTAGACAAAGAGATTGATAAGATAGGCCTGCCAACACTCGAACGTTCTTTTAGGGCGCTTATTTATGCAAATCTCTTGTCTGCTGATGCCAACCAGCAATCGATTTTTTATCAGGGATTACAATCAGAAATTCGCAATGTCCTTTTACATCAAGGTTTGTACTATCTTTCAAAAGAAAAGGATACAACGGGTTTTTCAAGTCAGTATGGTTGGATTCACTCTTTTGCACATGGATCCGATTTACTGACAGAGGTGGTTTGTCATCCGGGCTTTCCTAAAAACAGAGTTCATGAAGTATTTGAGATACTTGGCCAACTATTTAAAAGAATGTCCATTCGTTTTACAGATGATGAGGATTGGCGTTTAGCCAGAGTAATCTATGAACCTATTTTACAAGGGAAGTTGGAGCAAGAGCAAGTAGCTTCTTGGATAAAAGCTGTTGACTTTCCGATAGAAGAAAGGGAAGATTTTTATAAATTTTCCAACTTTAGATCCTGTCTGTTGGAAGTTTATGTCCAACTTGACCAGAGAAATAGTTTACAAGATGACTTGAAAGAAGCTATCCAGTCTTTTCAATACTAGGGATAAGCTAATATTGCCTATTGAGAGAGTTTCTATTTTATCCTCCTAACTAATAATGAAGACTAATAAAAGAGGTTGAATCATTTTCCAACCTCTTTTTGTGTATCTTAATGGAATTGCATACCACCATCAACGATAATGGTTTGTCCTGTAATGTAGTTTGAATCTGGTCCTGCAAGGAAGCTGACAGCAGCAGCCACATCTTCTGGTTCAGATAGACGTTTTAGAGTAATATCTTTTGCAAATGTCTGCATACCCCACTCGTCATCTTTTCCTGCATTTTTACCAACTTCATGAGCGATATCGTACATCATTGGTGTTTTAACAATACCTGGTGCGTAGGCGTTAACAGTGATACCTGAGTCTGCTAAATCACGGGCTAATGTTTGCGTAATTCCGCGAACAGCAAATTTTGTTCCACCATAAACAGTTAGATTTGGATTGCCGACTACACCAGCTTGAGAAGTTGCGTTGATAATTTTACCTCCGTGGCCAAGTGCTTTAAATTGCGCTTGTGCAGCTTGTGACCCCCAAATGACACCACCAACGTTGATACCGAAGGTACGTGTAAATTGTTCCTCAGTAATTGTATCAAGAGGAGTAGTTGGAGCAACACCAGCGTTATTTACGACAACATTCAAATCACCAAAATGGTCAACAACCTGTTGAAATGCTTGTGCAACTTCTGCCTGTTTCGAAACATCAGCCACGACAGCAAAGGCATTTTCAGCTGATAATTCGGCAACAGCTTTTTCAGCTGTTTCGGGATTGTAGTCTAAGACTCCTACCTTAAAGCCATCTTGAACCAATCGTTTCGCAATTGCAAAACCGATTCCTTGACCTGCACCTGTGACAATAGCAACTTTAGACATATGATTCCTCCTTGGTATTCACGATACCATTCAAACGTTCATAAAAGAACAGCAAAGATTTACAAATGAGCTTTTATAATGGGTTTTGTAACCCCTATCAAAACTACGCTATTAGTATACACCTTTGAAAAAAATGTTTCAAATAAACACTACCGTTTTTACAGAATTTTAACCTGAAATTTCCAAACAATTTTCTTGAAACCCTTTCCTTCTTTTGATAGACTAGTATCTAGTTTTTGAAAAAAGGAGAAAGAAAATGAAAAAATTTGTTGCTGAATTAATCGGTACTTTCATGCTTGTGTTCATCGGGACAGGAGCTGTTGTTTTTGGAAATGGTCTTGATGGCCTTGGTCACCTTGGAATCGCCTTTGCCTTCGGTTTGGCCATCGTGGTTGCTGCTTACTCAATCGGAACTGTTTCAGGTGCTCACTTGAACCCAGCGGTTTCGATTGCTATGTTTGTAAACAAACGTTTGTCATCAAAAGACCTTGTCAATTACATCCTTGGACAAGTTGTTGGAGCTTTCATCGCTTCTGGCGCTGTCTTCTTCCTCTTGGCGAATTCAGGGATGTCAACTGCTAGCCTTGGTGAAAATGCCTTGGCAAACGGGGTCACTGTCTTTGGTGGTTTCTTGTTTGAAGTCATCGCAACTTTCTTGTTTGTCTTGGTAATCATGACCGTGACTTCAGAAAGCAAGGGCAATGGAGCGATTGCTGGTTTGGTAATCGGTTTGTCATTGATGGCTATGATCCTTGTGGGCTTGAACATTACTGGACTTTCAGTAAACCCAGCTCGTAGCTTAGCACCAGCTGTCTTGGTAGGTGGCGCAGCCCTTCAACAAGTATGGATTTTCATCCTTGCCCCAATCGTTGGTGGTATTCTTGCAGCACTGGTTGCTAAAAATTTCCTTGGAACAGAAGAATAATTGAAACACAAAAAGCCTTGCTCCTCGTTTTGAGGAACAGGGCTTTTTCTCATCTGTTTAGCGGTTGTCAATTTTCTCTGGATAGAGGTCGTGTTGGAAGAGGCGTTGTTCTGCCAGACCTTCATACTTGGTTCCTGGCTTACCGTAGTTGTAGTAGGGGTCGATTGAGATGCCACCGCGCGGAGTGAATTTTCCCCAGACCTCTAAATAGCGAGGGTCTAGCAAGTTGACCAAGTCTTTCCCGATAGTGTTAATACAGTTTTCGTGAAAATCACCATGATTTCGGTAGCTAAAAAGGTAGAGTTTTAGGGATTTTGACTCGACACAGAGCTTGTCAGGAATGTAGGAAATATAAATGGTCGCAAAGTCTGGCTGAGCGGTAATAGGGCACAGTGAGGTAAATTCAGGACAGTTGAATTTGATGAAATAGTCATTTTCCACATGACGATTGTCAAAGGATTCGAGAACTTCTGGTTGATAGTCGAAAATGTAGTTGGTTTCTTTGTTGCCTAGGAGGCTTAGGTTTTTCATTTCTTCTTGTTGTGACATGATTTTTTCTTTCTAATTTTAAACACCACGTTGGTTGTCGTAGATGAGGGTATGCAGTTGAGGAAGGACGCGGACATTGCCCCAGCTATCGTCGGCAGCGATGCGTTCCCAGAGTTCTTTGAGGCGGTCCAGTTGATCTTGGACAATATTGCCTGTGGCCTTGGGCTCAGGATTTCCAGCCGATAAGAAGAGGACATCTGGTTTATAGCGCTCTTGTATGCCTCTGGCAAAGGCTAAATCTGCATCGTCAAAGACAGGAATTTTAAAGGTGACCTTGTCTGGATCCAGTTGGGAAACGATAAAGTCCAAGGTCTCAAAGTTGACTTCCATCTTGGATGAAGGAGGTTTGGGACTCAGGGTGACTTGGTCGATGTCTTTCAACCAATTTTGCCAGCGAGAACCTTGAGTTTCAACAGCCAGAGTGACACCACGTTCCTTGAGCTTTGTGACGAGTTCAGCCATGTTGGCTGCTAGGATAGCAGGATTTCCCCCAGACAGGGTGACGTAGTCGTAGCTTCCTAGTTTATCCAAGGCAGCAATGACCTCGTCAGCAGTCATACGAGTTGGCTTTTCAGAACCATCCCATGTAAAGGCAGAATCGCACCAGTCGCAGTGGTAGTCGCAACCAGCAGTGCGGACAAACATGGTTTTCTGCCCGATTGCACGTCCTTCACCTTGAAAGGTTGGACCAAAAATTTCCAAAACTGGTAGTTTGAGGACACGTTCCCTAGTCATCTAACCACTCCCGTCTAAACTCCGCAAAGGCAGTCGGAGTCTCATAGAGACGAACGTATTCCAAACGGAGACCGCGCTCGTCTGGCAACTCTTGACTCATAGTTTGGAAAATCCAGTAAACCATATTTTCAGCAGTCGTGTTCATATAGGGAAGAGTTTCGTTTAGATAGCGATGATCCAAGTGGGGCTCTAAGTAGTTCTTGTAGATCGTTTTGATATCTCCGAAATCGTAGGTCATGCCACGTTCATCTAAAAATCCACTGACAGCAATCTGCAGATGATAGGTATGGCCGTGCAGGGACTTACATTTTCCCTCATAGTGAAAGAGGTGGTGGGCAGCATCAAAGGTAAACTCTTTTGATACCAAGGTTCTGTGAGGATTGTAGACAAGAGACTCTCCAGTTTCCTGTTTGATTTCTTTGGGTGCAAAAAACATTAGCTCTCTCCTTTCTGTGAGAGATAAACATCTAAACCATGTTGACGTAGGTGGCAGGCTGGGCAATCCCCACAGCCACTGCCGATAATCCCATTGTAGCAGGTTAAGGTCTTCTCACGAACGTAGTCAAAGGCACCGAGTTGGTCAGCTAATTCCCATGTTTCAGCCTTGTCCAGCCACATGAGAGGCGTTTGGATAACGAAGTCGTAATCCATAGCAAGGTTGAGGGTGACATTAAGAGATTTGACAAAGACATCCCGGCAATCAGGGTAGCCAGAGAAGTCTGTCTCACAGACACCTGTCACGATGTCTTTAATGCCACGTTGCTTGGCAAGAACAGCCGCAAAGGATAGAAAGAGGTGGTTGCGACCATCAACGAAGGTGTTAGGGATTTCTCCTTCTTTTTGCTCAATCTCCATATCAGAAGTCAGGGCATTTTCAGTGATTTGTCCCAGCAGAGACATATCTAGGATGTGATGGCGAATGCCTTGTTCCTTAGCGATTTCTCTAGCAACTTGAATTTCGAGATGATGACGTTGGCCGTAGGCAAAGGTGACAGCTTCGACTGTTTCATAGTGTTCTTTAGCCCAAAAGAGGCAGGTTGTAGAATCTTGACCGCCACTAAAGACGACCAAGGCTGATTGACGTTTCATAGTACTCCTTCCAAAATGGGAAATGTTCAGAGCACGCAAAAAGCTCCCTTGAGGGAGCTAAAAAATACCAAGTCAAGGTTTTTTTTAGCGATGGCATGTCCCAAACATCGTAATATTCTACCTACAGTCTAGCATATTTTTTGAAAAATGGCAAAGGGCAAGAAAAAAGAGACCAAATAAAGTACTTGGTCTCTCGTTTGATTAGCTCAATTCAGCAACGATGGCCTTGATTTGTTCTGCTGTATGTACACCAGCAACTTGTTTCACAACTTGGCCGTCTTTTTTGAAGAGAAGAGTTGGGATAGACATGATTCCAAAAGCACGAGCTGTGTTTGGATTTTCATCAACGTCCATTTTAACGATTTTCAAGACATCTTCTGAAAGTTCTTCAGACAATTTGTCCAAGATTGGACCTTGCATACGACATGGACCACACCAAGTTGCCCAGAAGTCTACCAAGACCAAACCGTCTTTTGTTTCTTGTTCGAATGTTGCATCTGTAATTGCTTTTGCCATTGTATTTCTCCTTTTTTAGTTATATTGGCTTAAATCTTGTTTCATGAGATAGAAGAAGACATCTCCGTAAGTCCCATGGTAGTCCAAATCATGACCGTTGTATGTCAATTTTTGGACAGGGTAGTAGTCTGCGACGCCGATAAGGCAAGCTTGTTGTGAACGATCAAAATCTTCATAAGACTCGAAAGTCACAGTTCTTTCGTTCTTGCTGGCATCTAGATAGGTAATTTCAATCATTTTAAAAACTCCTTTGTTTAATGATGACTTTATTTTACTCCTTGTAAAAGAGAATGTCAAGAAAAATGATTGCGCACGCAACTTTTTTTCTAAAATCATCTTAAATCAAGAAATTCAAACCAGTTTCCAAGCTTTCTTCGACTGCCTTTTGTAGTGTGGCCAGTGTCTTTTGCCCATCACTTGTCAGGCAGATAAAGCTAGATCGCCTATCTTGATCGCAACACCTGCGACTGAGTAGACCGCAATTTTTAGCTTCCAAGCGAGCCACCATCCGAGAAACAGCGCTCGGGCTTAGATGAAGTTTATCAGGCAAATCAATCTGTCTTAGAGATTTTTCTTGGGCCAAGTCCAGATAGTAGAGCAGGTAAAACTCTTTCAAGGTCAGACTTTGGTCACTCTGCTGGGCAATGGTCTCTTCCAAGAGACCTTCAATTTCTTTCTGACGCCGATTGAAATCAAACCATTTTTCCAAATAGGTCATAGTATCTCCTTTCTTTTTAGAGTCATAAATAGAAGAATGTCCACTTACGGACAATCTCTGCACCACAAGATGATTGCGCATGCAATAATTATACTACTTTTCAAGAATGCTGGCAAGAAGGACGCTAAAATCTTTTATCCTAAATTACCGCTGTTTTCACCAGTCTTCGATTGCCTGTATCCCCTTTCTTCTCAAACTTTCATCAACTCTTGTGCATTTCCTTGAAATTTTCTGAAAAAAGAGTAAACTGGTATGCAAGAAGTCTATTTCGTGGAGTTTAGGATGAAATTATATGTTCAATTAATGATTCTCTTTGTGATTTCTCTAATCGGAGAGGGGATTTCCAGTTTCTTTCATTTGCCCATCCCAGGCAGTATTATCGGTTTGATTATTCTCTTTCTAGCCCTACAATTTAAGTGGCTGAGAACAAGGCATGTCAACATGGTCGGGAATTTCTTGCTGGCCAATATGACCATTCTCTTTTTACCACCAGCAGTGGGAATCATGGAAAAGTTTGATGTGATTGCTCCCTATCTTTTGCCCATCGTTTTGATTGTCTTTTTTGCGGCTGTTATCAACATTATCCTCATTGCCTTGGTGGTTCAGTTCATCAAGAGACGGTTTGAGGGAGATTATGAGAAAGGAGATGCCAAATGAGTGAATTTGTTTCCAATCCCCTGTTTGGGCTTGCCCTGTCTATCCTAGCTTATCTAGTAGGAATGCTGATTTACAGACGTTTTCCTCATCCATTGACAACGCCCTTGCTTTTGTCAGCTGTTTTCATTATCATCTTTCTAAAGGTGACGGGGATTTCTTACCAAGATTACTACCAGGGTGGGGTTTATCTGAACAACTTGATTGTCCCATCGACCGTGGCTCTAGGGATTCCCCTTTATAAGAGTTTTCACTTGATGAAGCACCATGCTCGGAGTATTCTCTTTGGTAGTTTGCTAGCAGTAGTTGTCAATACCTCTTTCACAGCCCTTGTGGCGAAAATATTTGGCATGGACTTTTTCCTAGCCATTTCTCTCTTTCCCAAGTCAGTAACAACCGCCATGGCAGTTGGGATTACAGAAAAATTGCAAGGTCTGACCACTGTGACCTTGGTGGTTGTAGTGGCGACTGGAATTTTAACCAGTGTCATCGGCCCAACCCTCTTGAAGTGGTTGAAAATTGATGACCCAGTAGCTGTTGGTCTTTCCCTTGGAGGAACAGGCCATGCAGTCGGAACGGGAACAGCCTTCCGATACGGCTCTGTAGCAGGAGCCATGGGTGGTTTGGCTATCGGTGTCACCGGTATTCTCTATGTCTTTGTCAGCCCTATTGTGGCCAGTTTGATATTGAGTTAAAAAGCAAGGAATTCGGGTTCCTTGCTTTTTAAAATCGTATGTTATAGACTATTACTTTTCTTTGCTTAAGTGAATGACTTGGTCATAGTGTTTTAAGTCTTCTTCCGTGTAGTGATGAATGACTTCAATGACTGTTTGAGGTAGGGAGAAGAGCAAGTCGCTAATTTTTCTGCTATTTTCCGAGTCAAGATTGGCCTTAATCTCATCTGCTAAGATGAGTTGGCTATCATGGTAGAGGGCGCGAGCGATTTCTAGGCGTTGTTTCTCGCCACCAGATAGACTATCATTTCTGAGCGTTCGATTTTTCAAATGCTCTAATCCTGTTTTTTTGAGGATATGATTTAAAGTCTCTTTATTTTTATCCAGTCCCAGAAGGATATTGTCTTCCAGAGATAGCGTGTCAAAGTAATGGCTATCTTGGAGAATATAGGAACTAATACTTGTAATTTCTTGACGTGACAGGTTCTGACCAGCAAAGCCAATCTGTCCACTTGTCGGTGTCTCTTCTCCATGAATGATATTGAGTAGGGTTGTCTTACCAGAGCCACTTTCCCCGATAATGGCAATTTTTTCTCCTTGCTTGATACGCATGGAAATCGGAGATAAGAGGATATTCCCCTCTTTTTCAAGGGAGATGGTGTCAAGTTGGATAGGGAAAATATTTTCTATGCTTCTAGGCGAGATGGAGTCAGACTGGTCCAAAAGTTTTTGGTATTTGTTGAGAAGACTTCGAGTTGCTTTTCGGGTATTGGTAAAGTAGGCTAACTCTTGAAATTGATAGCCGATATTATGGGAAACCAGATAGATAGCCACAAAACTCGCCGCATCTAAATAATTATAGTAGGTCATAAAGCCACCGATGACGATTGGTGTGACAGAACAAAAGGCATCGATGCTATTGATCAAGAGACTGTTTAAAGTTCGTTGCTTTTCATAGTTAATTTCGGTATCAAGACTGGTTTGTAATTGCTTTTGATAGCGAGTAAAAAAGTAGTCTTTCCCCTGATAATGGCGAATTTGTTGGCTACCGCCAATAAAATTTGTCAAGCTTGCTAAGTAGCTCTGGTTAACAGTTGACCGCTTTTCAGAAAGTGAATCCAAACGCTTTGATCCGATAGCACTGCAGAGGACAGGAAAGGAGTAGAAGAGGATGAAAATCAAGCCCAGGTAAAAATTGGTCCATAGGGCATAGAGAATGGATACAGTTGTGAAGCCAAGAGAAGAAATGATGATGACCGTTGGCTCAATATAGCTTTCTTCTAGTTGCTTGACGTCGTTTTCTAGGTCAGACAAAATATCCTTTTCATCAATCTCATAACTGTTTAAAAATCGCTTGAAAATAGCACTCTTGATTCCATATTTGAAGTCAGTAATCAAACGGGCGTAGTAATAGCGTTTCCCAGCCAAACCTAGTAAGAGGATGAGATTACCAAGGATTCCTAAAATCAAAACTTTCCAAAGAAGGCCTAGTTCTTGATTGGTAAAACTGGCAACAATATTCTGAACAAGGGCTGGTGTGATAATCGCTTCAAGCCAAGTAATGGTAATAGAAAAGAAGTAAAGTGCGAGGTGTTTCTTGGTAACAAATCTTCTCAGCATAAAGAGTTGACCTCCTTATCGATATACATGTAATTAGTTTTAAAGTCATTATACTCCTTTTTATTAAATACTTCATATAAAAATGTAAATCCTGAGGTCGAAAAAAGCCTAGCGAGTTATTGTCGCTAGACTTTAAAATTATTGCAAATTAACCTTGTTTTTCAAGATATAGTAGGTTCCGAGGTAAAAGATAGCTATGAATATGAGTTCTTCAACAATGCCTACGCTTGCTCCCATATAGAAATTATCATTAAATCCTGCAAGTGAATTAATATAGAAGTTAGTACTGGTATTGAAGAAGACTTCAATAAATCCAATGACGATTTGGATACCAATGTAGGCTGCAACAGCGAGTGCGGTACGGTATTCATTGAACAGTTGTCCGATGGAAATAGCCAAGTAGATGCAGAGGATTCCTGAGATGGTATTTAGTAGGAAGGATACCCCCATAAGAGAGAGTTGAGGAAGGAATGTTCCTACAAGTGGAATCAACTCAGAATTTGATATCCATTCTGGAACCGTTATGGTAACAATAATAAAAGCGCTTAGAGCTAGTACAGTGGAGCTAAGGATAGACCAAATGAAGGCTCCAACTAATTTGGCTGTGATGATATGGTGTTCAGAAACTGGCAAGGTCAAGGTCAGATAGCCTTGTCGGTCATAGACACTACCTTTGAATCGTTTAATAATCAAGAAAATGGTTGAAATCCCAAGTGTAATCATCAATCCACCAAAGACGAGAGCCAGAAAGAAAAGTAAGACAGGTTGGCTATCTTTGAAAGATACATAATTATAATAGTGTCCTTGCATTCCTATGGGAACGGAAAGAACTAGCACGGCAGCGTAAAGGGCTAAATACCACTTGTTAACATTTTTAAATTCGTATCGAACTAAATTCCAAAACATAATAATCTCCTTTGCTTAGGCCTTAAATTCCTGACGGAAGAGTTGGTCAATGGATTCACCTGACTCATAGCGAATATCATCTACATTTCCTTGACGGACGATTTTTCCGTCTTTGAGGAAGACAATTTCATCCAAGATTGGCTCGATATCTGAAATCAAGTGGGTTGAAATCAAAACGGTAGAAGTTGGGGAGTAGTTGTTGATAATGGTATTGAGGATATACTCACGGGCTGCTGGGTCCACTCCACCAATAGGTTCGTCCAGAACGTAGAGACGAGCATCACGGCTCATAACCAAAATCAGTTGTACCTTTTCCTTGTTTCCTTTTGACAGTTTCTTCAAGCGACTATTTTCATCAATACCTAGGTCTGCAAGTAGATGATGGGCGCGTTCAAGATTGAAATCTTTATAGAAGGTCTTGAAGTAGGTTAGGGCTTCTTTAACCTTCATTTGCTCATTGAGATAGGTCGTATCCGGCAAATAAGCTACGATAGCCTTGGTTGCTGGGCTTGGGTCCATGTCGTTGATAAGGACACGGCCTTGATCTGGTTGTAAGAGGCCATTGATTAGTTTAATCAGGGTTGTTTTTCCTGAGCCGTTTGGCCCAAGGAGACCAACAATTTTTCCAGCTGGGATGTCAAGGGAAACATTTTCAAGGGCTGGGGTTGCTCCATAAGATTTGGATACATTTTCAAATGCTAGTAATGACATAGGCTTAAACTCCTTTAATATAATCGCCGACTACGCCTGGTAGTTCTTCTTTTTCATAGCCAAAATGGGTCATGGAGGAAACGAAGTGTTCCAATTCTTCTTCTGATAATTGTTTGCGCGATTGAGCGATTAGCTCCTTATCCTCAGTCACAAACCGTCCAGTTGTGCGCTTGCTGTAGACAAATCCTTCTCGTTCAAGGTCTGACAAGGCTCTTTGGATGGTGTTTGGATTGACACCAGCCTCGCTAGCTAGCTCTCTCACGGTTGGAAGTTGTTGATTGGGTTCCAGTGTGTGGGAAACAATCTGAAGCTTGATTTTCTCCATAATCTGTAAATAAATGGGTTTTTTGTTGTCAAATGTCCAGGACATCTTGGTCTCCTTTCTTTTATCCTTTTGTCTTAATTAAATAATACAACAAAACAAAAAACTTGTCAAGCAAAAAAGAAGAATTGTTTTGGGAATCGCTTAAAAAATGGTATAATGAAAAGAAAACGATAAGGAGGGAAAGGATGCGTTGTCCAAAATGTGGGGCTACCAAGTCAAGTGTTATCGATAGTCGCCAAGCAGAAGAAGGGAACACCATTCGTAGAAGACGTGAGTGCGACGAATGTCAGCACCGTTTTACAACCTACGAACGGGTAGAAGAAAGAACCTTAGTGGTCGTTAAAAAAGATGGCACACGGGAACAGTTCTCCAGAGATAAAATCTTTAATGGGATTATCCGCTCAGCCCAGAAACGTCCTGTGTCAAGTGATGAAATCAACATGGTAGTCAATCGTATCGAACAGAAACTCCGTGGTCGAAATGAAAATGAAATTCAAAGTGAGGACATTGGTTCACTCGTCATGGAGGAGTTGGCTGAATTGGATGAGATTACCTATGTACGTTTTGCTAGTGTCTATCGTAGTTTTAAGGATGTCAGTGAGTTAGAGAGCTTGCTCCAACAAATCACCCAGTCCTCTAAAAAGAAAAAGGAAAGATAAATGAAGCCAATTGACCGTTTTTCTTATCTAAAGAATAATCGGGTGTCGCAAGATACCTCATCTCTGGTACAGTGCTACCTCCCGATTATCGGTCAGGAGGCACTGAGCCTTTATCTTTATACAATCAGTTTTTGGGATAATGGCAGAAAGGAATACCTTTTTTCAAGTATTCTCAACCATCTCAACTTTGGGATGGATAGACTGATAAAATCCTTAAAAATCCTATCTGCTTTCAATCTCTTGACCCTCTATCAAAAGGGGGATGTTTATCAGTTAGCCCTTCATGCCCCTCTTTCGAGTCAAGAGTTTTTGGAGCATCCTGTTTATCGCAGACTTTTGGAGAAAAAGATTGGCGATGCAGCGGTGGAGGATTTAAAAGTTGAAAGTGCTGAGGGAGAAGAAATACCTGTCTCACTCAATCAAGTTTTTCCAGATTTGGCAGAACTAGGAAGTCAAGAAGACCTTGGTCTCAAGAAGAAAGTGGCCAACGATTTTGACTTGGATCATTTTCGTCAGCTCATGGCTCGAGATGGGCTTCGCTTTGCGGATGAGCAGTCCGATGTCTTAAACCTCTTTGCCATTGCTGAGGACAAGAAATGGACTTGGTTTGAAACTTATCAATTGGCCAAGTCAACAGCTGTTTCCCAGGTTATTTCAACCAAACGCATGCGGGAAAAAATCGCTCAAAAACCTGTTTCCTCTGACTTTAGCCCTAAGGAAGCAACCATTATCAAGGAAGCAAAAAGTAAAACTGCCCTGCAGTTCTTGGCAGAAATCAAGCAAACACGCAAGGGAACCATTACCCAAACAGAAAGAGAACTCTTGCAACAGATGGCTGGTTTGGGATTGTTGGATGAAGTCATCAACATCATTCTCTTATTGACCTTTAATAAGGTAGATTCGGCAAACATCAATGAGAAATATGCCATGAAGGTAGCCAATGATTATGCATACCAAAAGATTCATTCGGCAGAAGAGGCAGTCTTGCGCATCCGTGAGCGAGGACAAAAGAGTCAGGCTCAAAAAAGCAGTAAACCCAATCCTACCAAGTCCAATGTACCCAAGTGGAGCAATCCAGATTATAAGAATGAAACCAGCGAGGAAACTCGTCTGGAACTAGAACGTAAGAAACAAGAACTATTAGCTCGATTAGAAAAAGGAGGAGATTAGATGGAAAGTGTCGGAGACGTACTCAAACGTCAACCTAGCCGTCTTCATTATCAAGATTTGGTCCAGAAAATCATGAAGGACCCTGATGTTGCGGCCTTTATCCAGCAAGAATCCCTGACTCCAGAGGAATTAAATCGCAGTATCTCCAAGTTTAATCAGTATATCACCGAGCGTGACAAATTTCTCCGTGGGGATACGGATTATATTGCCAAAGGCTACAAGCCGATTTTGGTTATGAATCATGGCTATGCGGATGTTTCTTATGAAGAAACTCCTGAACTAATCGCAGCAGAAAAAGAAGCGGCTATTAAAAACCGTCTTAAGTTAATCAATCTGCCAGCCAGTCTCAAGAAAGCTAGTTTGGCTCAAGTAGACTTGGATGATTTGGGTCGCTTGCCAGTTTTTGAAAAGCTATTAGCCTTCGTGGAACAATATCCAACTATTCGAAAGGGTCTTTACTTATATGGAGACTTTGGTGTGGGTAAAAGTTTCATGGTGGCTGCCCTAGCCCATGATTTATCAGAAAAACGTGGTGTTTCCTCCACTCTCCTCCACTATCCTAGCTTTGTCATCGATGTCAAAAATGCTATCGGTGATGGTAATGTCAAGACCTTGGTGGATGAGATTAAGCTTTCTGAAGTCCTGATTTTCGATGATATTGGTGCCGAGCAATCAACAGCTTGGGTGCGGGATGAAATCCTACAAGTCATTCTCCAATATCGGATGCAGGAAAATTTACCGACCTTTTTCACCTCCAACTTCAACTTTGAAGATTTGGAGCAGCATTTTGCTAAAGTGAAGAAAGGAGATAACGAAACCTGGGAAGCTAGACGGGTCATGGAACGCATCCGTTATTTGGCTGAGGAGACTCGTTTAGAAGGAGTAAATCGTCGATGACAGAAACAATCAAATTAATGAAGGCTCACACTTCGGTGCGCAGATTTAAGGAGCAAGCCCTTCCTCAGGAGGACTTGACTGAAATCCTGACAGCAGCCCAAATGGCCTCGTCTTGGAAGAATTTTCAATCCTACTCTGTGATTGTGGTACGAAGTCAAGAAAAGAAAGATGCTCTGTATGAATTGGTGCCTCAAGAAGCTATTCGCCAGTCTGCTGTTTTCCTTCTCTTTGTCGGAGATTTGAACCGAGCAGAAAAGGGAGCCCGACTTCATACCGATTCATTCCAACCCCAAGGTGTGGAAGGTCTCTTGATTAGTTCAGTCGATGCGGCTCTTGCTGGTCAAAATGCCCTGCTGGCAGCTGAAAGCTTGGGCTATGGTGGTGTGATTATTGGCTTGGTGCGGTACAAGTCAGAAGAAGTAGCAGAACTCTTTAATTTGCCTGACTACACCTATCCTGTCTTTGGGATGGCACTAGGACTACCAAATGAAGAACATGAAGTCAAACCTCGCTTGCCATTGAATCAGGTGGTGTTTGAGGAAGAATACCAGGAACAAACAGTTGATGCGATTGAGGCTTATGACCGTGTACAGGCTGACTATGCTGGAGCGCGTGCGACCACAAGCTGGAGTCAGCGTCTAGCAGAACAGTTTGGTCAAGCTGAACCAAGCTCAACTAGAAAAAATCTTGAACAGAAGAAGTTATTGTAGAAAGTGAGAAATTATGGCCCTACCAACTATTGCCATTGTAGGACGTCCCAATGTTGGGAAATCAACCCTATTTAATCGGATCGCTGGTGAGCGAATCTCCATTGTAGAAGATGTCGAAGGAGTAACACGTGACCGTATCTATGCAACGGGTGAGTGGCTCAATCGTTCGTTTAGCATGATTGATACAGGAGGAATCGATGATGTCGATGCTCCTTTCATGGAACAAATCAAGCACCAGGCAGAAATTGCTATGGAAGAAGCAGATGTTATCGTCTTTGTCGTTTCTGGTAAGGAAGGTATTACCGATGCAGACGAATACGTAGCCCGTAAACTTTATAAGACCCACAAACCAGTTATCCTAGCGGTTAACAAGGTGGACAACCCTGAGATGCGAAATGATATCTATGATTTCTATGCTCTCGGTTTGGGTGAACCACTGCCTATCTCATCTGTCCATGGGATTGGTACAGGGGATGTGCTAGATGCCATCGTAGAAAATCTTCCAAATGAATATGAGGAAGAAAATCCAGATGTCATTAAGTTTAGTTTGATTGGTCGTCCAAACGTTGGAAAGTCAAGTTTGATCAATGCTATCTTGGGAGAAGACCGTGTCATTGCTAGTCCTGTTGCTGGAACAACGCGTGACGCTATTGATACCCACTTTACAGATACAGATGGTCAAGAGTTTACCATGATTGATACGGCTGGTATGCGTAAATCTGGTAAGGTTTATGAAAATACCGAGAAATACTCTGTTATGCGCGCCATGCGTGCTATTGACCGCTCAGATGTGGTCTTGATGGTCATAAACGCGGAAGAGGGTATTCGTGAATACGACAAGCGTATCGCAGGATTTGCCCATGAAGCTGGTAAAGGGATGATTATCGTGGTCAACAAGTGGGATACGCTTGAAAAAGACAACCACACTATGAAAAACTGGGAAGAAGATATCCGTGAACAGTTCCAGTACCTGCCTTATGCACCGATTATCTTTGTATCAGCCTTGACCAAGCAACGTCTCCACAAACTTCCTGAGATGATTAAGCAAATCAGCGAAAGTCAAAACACACGTATTCCATCAGCTGTCTTGAACGATGTGATTATGGATGCTATTGCCATCAACCCAACACCGACAGACAAAGGAAAACGCCTCAAGATTTTCTATGCGACCCAAGTGGCAACCAAACCACCAACCTTTGTCATCTTTGTCAACGAAGAAGAACTCATGCACTTTTCTTACCTGCG
The DNA here is from genome assembly GCA_905221285.1 of bacterium. Classification (GTDB taxonomy): domain Bacteria; phylum Bacillota; class Bacilli; order Lactobacillales; family Streptococcaceae; genus Streptococcus. Next base: position 300,361 of record CAJNCM010000001.1, on the reverse strand, counting down.
TTTCTTAGAGAATCAAATCCGCAAGGCCTTTGTCTTTGAAGGAACACCAATCCATCTCATCGCAAGAAAACGTAAATAAAAAAGCAGAATCTGGAATGACATTTCCAGATTTTTTTGATAAAATGAAGTTGAAGAAAGCGCTATCAAAAAGAGGTGTTGATGATGGAACATTTGTTTAAATTGTTAATCTTATTACCCTGTTTTTACTTTTTCAGCTGGATTGAAAAGGCCAACAGAGATAGTAAATTTTTCCCAATTTTTTACTATTTTTACTGGATTTACATCACCCTCTATGCTTTTTTAGCCTTGCTTGGACAGTTTTTTCAGTCCTATTTTTCAATATCGTCTTGAGAAATGTGAC